>NZ_JBFAMR010000009.1:0-164739 GCF_040656595.1 Actinoplanes sp. NPDC049802 | reverse complement strand
AGGGCATGGCCAAGGAGGCACAGTCATGACGGACTGCACCGAGCGGCACCTGGCCGCGAATGACAACGGCCTCACAGGCAAGGGCCGGGAGGGCATGGCCAAGGAGGCACAGTCATGACGGACTGCACCGAGCGGCACCTGGCCGCGAATGACAACGGCCTCACAGGCAAGGGCCGGGAGGGCATGACCATGGAGGCACAGTCATGACGGACTGCACCGAGCGGCACCTGGCCGCGAATGACGACGGCCTCACAGGCGAGGGCCGGGAGGGCATGACCATGGAGGCACAGTCGTGACCGATCCGCAGGAGACCGTGGAGACCCGCGGCGACGATCGAGTCGACCTGCTGGCCAAGGACACCAGCGGCGACGGCCGTCCGGACGTGTGGGTTGCGGACACCGATGGCAACGGCAAGCCGGACCTGTACCAGTTCGACACCGACGGGGACGGCAAGGTCGACGTGACGATGGTCGACCTCGACGAGGACGGCACCCCGGACACGATCGTCGACGGGGACGGTGGCCTGCCGCCGGCCTGACACGGTCAACTCCCCAGAGCGGACAGCGCCACCCACAGCACCGCGATGGCCACCGCCGCGGTCCCTACCGTCGATGCGGTGTGCCGCCAGGACCGTGCCCCCTCGATCGCTTCCGGGTGCCCGAGAGCGACGAGGGCGGCGCGGTGCCCGCGCACCTCCGCGGCCTCCCGTTCGGCCGGTTTGTCCGGGTCGCGGCTCAGTTCCACGGCGAGGGCGGCCTGGGCGCGCTGCAAGCGGCGTACCCCTGATCTGGCTTTTCGGCCCGCGCAGGCCGCGGCGTGCCGCCGGGCCGCGCCCCGCCGGGAGCCGGAGCCGAGCACCCGCAACTCGCCCTCGGTGATCAGCTCCGGGTCGCGGACGGTGGCCAGCACGCCCACGTAGTAGGCGGCCTCCCGGTCGTGCGCGCGGCGCACCAGGAAGAGGACCAGCAGCAGCGGCGGCAGCCCTTTGAAGACGAGCACCGCGAGCAGGGCGACCGCGCCGTCGCCGAGGCTCTCCCGGAACAGCGGCGAGTTCCACAGCGAGTGCGACGCCCAGGCCCCGAAGAGGGCGCACGCGGCGACCGCGATCCGGCGCCGGCGGCTGCGGTCCCGGTGCACCACCAGATATCCGATGCCGGCCCCGGCCAGTGCGCCGAACAGGGTGTGGCTCCAGACCCCGGCGAGGAATCCGCGGACCAGGAACGTGGTGATCACCGGTTGCACCTGGTCGCCTTCGCCGGCCTGCTGCACCGCGCCGATCGCGAAGACCACGTCCTCGACGATCTGGAAGCCGAGCCCGACCAGGGCGCCGTAGACGATGCCGTCGAGCACACTGTTGACCTGGGCCCGGGCGATCAGCACGATCGCCACCACACCGCCTGTCTTGGCGATCTCCTCCACCGTCGGCCCGGCCAGGGCGGCGCCCCATTCGGCGGCCAGCTCGGGTGAGCCGAGTTTGGCGATCAGGTTGTCCAGGGCGGTGCTGCCCGGGATCGACACACTGGTCGCGACCAGGCCGCCCCAGGCGAAGGCGAGCACGCGCAGGCTGGGCGGCTCGCGTTCCAGGAAGTCCAGTTCCGAGACGAAGAGCCAGAACGGTACGGCGAGGAGCGCGAAGAGCAGGATCGCGGTTCCCGTGGCGATCGGGTACGCCTGGAAGAAGAGGACGGCGATCTGTGACACGCGGACGGCCCCGACCGCCAGGATCGTGACGACCACCCAGAAGGCGGGCTGCCGGAGGAGCGCGGCCGACCGGGTGGCGCCGGGACGAACCGCCTCGCTCATGTCGGCGTCTCCGCTGCTCTCCGGCGTTGCCACGGGAGGCTCACCGAGCTGGACGATCCGCTCGCGTGATCGCTCATCGGTGGTTCTCGTGTCGCAGCGTCCGGGTGCTGGCGTCGATCCGCGGCAGGACCTGCTCCAGGCCGGCGTCGTCTCCGCTGACCATGACCTCGATGATGAGCCCGCCGGCGACGAAGACCGCGTACCGCCCGTCCCGGTCGCCGGCGGTGTATCCGCCTTCGACCCCGGCGAGCCCGCCGGCGGTGGAGACCGCGAGCTGGGTTCCGGTGACCTGGTTGCCGGAGGTGCCGGCGATGCGCTGCCGCAGGCGGACGGCCGCGGCGGTCAGGTCTCCGTCGAAGGGTTCGACGCCGATCGCGTACCGCACGTGGCCGAGACGGAACAGCGCGGTTCCGCGTTCGTCGCCCGGCCGGGTGCCGGTGACGTCGAGGCTCGCCCCGTCCGGCGGCACGATCGTCACTCCCGCGGCCACCCGGTAGGGCTCACCGGCCGCGACGGATCGGTCTGCCGGAACGGCCCGGTCCAGGGCGGGGAGACCGAAGGCGAGAACGGCCAGGATCGATGCCAGCGCCAGGGCGGCGGGAAGTCCCAGGGTGGCGGGCAGATCGGTGAGTTGACGCCGAGTGACCCTCCCCATCCGTCCAAGCTAACGGCGGTAACCCGCCGCTGTCCGGAGAACCGATGGCCGGACACTGTGGATGGTCGATCAACCTGGGAGATTACGGATTTGTCCGTTTTTCCGAAAGATGCTGGGCCGGCACGGTCGTGGTAAGCCATACCCCGTTGTCACTGCGGTGGAACACATGCCCCTCCCCCGCCATCACCCCCGCCGCGACGCGGAGAACAACCACGTCCGGCGAGCGCCGCCGACCGACGGTCAAGGCCGTCGGCACATCAACGGACAGGTGTACGTGATGACGGCTCCGTGGCCGCAAGCCATCCCGGAGGATCGGCTCCAGGTTCGCCCGTGGCGTGCCGTGGAACAGCTCGGCGGGCGGGACCGCGGACGGCAGGCCGAGATCCACGGCAACCCGCCGGGAATGCCCCTGGCTGGCCCGGATCCGGTCGGCCCCGTCCGGGCCGGCGGACACGGCGAAGCGTGCCTTGTCGTTGTGCGCGACCACGTGGTCGAGCTCGGCACGGGTGATGCCGAGGGCGGCCAGCAACTCGGCGACCGGAACCCAGCCGTGCGCGTCGAGGGTCAGACCGGCCGTCTCCGGCCGGTGCCGCAGAACCAGGGACAGCCGCCGGCTGAGGCGGACCTGGTCGCGGTCGAGAACCGTCATTCCATCAACTCCATGACCGCAAGGTAGTACGGGCGTTCCCGGTCGTCGACCGATTTCAGTCGCCACGCGGTGCCCTTGAGCAGGCCTTCCAGCTCCTCCACCGAGCAGTTCAGATAGTCGAACCACTCGGTGGCCACCTCCCGGTAGCGCAGCCGCAGCCGCAACTGCCCGCCGAACCGCCCGCGGTCCCGGTTCCTCTCGTGATACGCCACATGCACCGGGTCGGTCGTCCCGTACGGGTCGGCGCCCTGTGCCACGATCCGCGCACCCGGCGCCGCCAGCCGGGCCAGCGCGGCCAGGAACACCGGCGCCCGCTCCCGGCTCTCGATCAGTCCCAGGTTGTTGCCGAGCAGCAGGAACGTGTCGTACCGGACGCTGGCCCGGGAGAACTCATCCACCGTGTTCAGCACGGTGTCGCGCAGCCCTCGTTTCCGGGACACCTCGATCGCGCCCGGGGAGGTGTCCAGCCCGGTGACCGCGATACCCCGCCGCTGGAGCTCGATCGCCGACCGTCCGGCGCCCACCCCGATGTCGAGCACCCGCCCCCGGCAGAAGGTCATCGCCAGGTGGTCGAACGGCCGCCAGTCCCCCGGCCCGCTCAGGTAGTGGTCCGCGAGCGCCCCGTTGATCAGCCCGTCGTCGCGCTCGATCACCTCGATCACCGGTCGCGGGTACCGGCCGCCGGCCAGGGGACGCCGCCCCGCCCCGACATGCACCGCGTACGCGTCCCGGATCATCTCGCCGAAGGCGTCGCCGATCATCGGCTCTGTCATGGTCACTACTCTTGACGCATGGCCGCACTGGAGCAACTCGGGTCGGAGAAGTACGTCCTGCTCACGACGTTTCGACGAGACGGGCGGGCGGTGCCGACCCCGCTGTGGGTGGTGCCCGACGGTTCCGGTCTCGGTTTCTGGACCGTGGCGGGCAGCGGGAAGCTGAAGCGGATCCGCAACAGCGGCCGGGTCACGGTCGCGCCCTGCGACATGCGGGGCAACCCGACCGGCGACCCGATCGAGGCGACCGCGCGGATCGGCGACCACGACGACCGGCTGCGCATCGGCGCCGGCATCAAACGCAAGTACGGCGTCATCGGGCGGCTCACCATGCTCGGCAGCCGGCTGCGGCGCGGCATCGACGGCACGGTCGCGGTCCTGGTCGACTGACTTCGACCGGCTGGGTGTGAGGGCTGTTCAGCGTCGCTGAAACAGTCCTCACAGCCGGCCAGGAAAACGAAGAAGGGGCGATCGCCTTCCCCAGCGTTCGCCCCTTACAACGATTTGCGGTCGACCGAGGTTTGTCCGTGACCTACCTTGAGCTTGTCAAGAGCGGGTGATCGACGGTGGTAAACACCGTCGCGAACAAACCTCGGTGGGTCAGTCGCCCTGACGCTGCGTGGGAATCTGTCCCTGCAGCAGGGCACGAACCTCCGACTCCCGGTAGCGACGGTGGCCACCCAACGTGCGAATTGCGCTGAGCTTGCCAGCCTTCGCCCACCGAGTCACGGTCTTCGGGTCGACACGGAACATCGACGCCACCTCGGCCGGCGTTAGTAGCGGCTCAGGATCGTGCGTACGCGATGCCATCGGTCACTCCTCCACAGGTGCCTAAAAACATCGGCCGGGGTCCCGCCGGCCGGTGCGTCTCTCATGGTCCGGCTAGTCCCCGATGTCCGACATGGGCCGAACGGACGAACGTCCCCAGATAGACGGATGAAGCATGCCCGATTTTTGCGTGTTTTCTACGCCAGATAGTGTCTCGTTTAGTCCGATTATCACGCTTCGCCGGGCAGCGATTACGAAGAGTGCTCGCTTCGGGAGCGCTCCCGCGGACAGGGTTACGTGCCTGTCTGTCCCATTTCCGCAGGTCAATTGGATCGTTCAAGAAGTTGCACGACGCGCCAGCGCGCCACCAACTTCTCGTATGCCTCACTTGCTGACTCAGCGTCACCGGCAGAAAGTGCCGAAAGTCCGGCTGCCACCAGTCCGGGGGAATCGTCCGCCGTCAGGCTGTCCTCCGGGAGAAGGTTGACGAGGCCGCCGTAGTCGAGCTCCACCACCGACCGTGGATGGAACTCCTCCAGCCAGCGGGTGCCCTCCTCGACGGCCTCGGTGATCGGCGCGTCGCCGAGTGACTTGCGCAGCACCGAGACCGCCCGGTGGGCACGGCGTCGCGCCTTCGAGATCTCGGTCCGGTAGCGCAACACCCGCCGCCGGCTGGCCAGCGAGATCTCCCGCTCCCCCAGATCGACGAAGGCGAACCAGCGCAGCGGCACACCCCACGTGGCGGTCTGCTCGTGGACACGGGGCACACCCTGCTCGAGGACCTTGGCGCCACTGCGCCAGTCGTCCACCACCGCCCTCGCCTGGCCGGCCAGCACCGGCGGCACGAAGGCGTCGGCCAGCACGGCGGGCACGCCGTCCCGTGCGTTCAGCGCGGCCTCGGCCACCCGCAACCGCAGATTCCACGGGCAGACCAGCACCGCGCCGTCCCACTCCAGGACGTAGGCCTCGTCGGGCAGGTCGGGCAGGCGGGTCCAGCCGGCCCCGAGCGCCTCCAGCACGGCGCTGCGCTGGCGGGCCGGGCCCTCCACGAGACCCAGATCCCGGCCCTCCCGCGCGTACTCACGCCAGAAGATCTGCCGCTCCCGGTCGAAGGCGGTCAGCGGCTCGTAAACCCGTAAGTACGACGCGAACAGTGACGGCACGGCGCGATCCTTTCACGAAATCGGCCGAGCGGAACTTCCCGCACGGTCGTAATCGCCGCGGCATTCGCGCCACTCGGCCCTACCGCGCAGCCGCGCAGGACCCGCGCGGCAGGGCCTAGGCTCGCGGTGAGGCTCATTCGCGACAAAACCTCGGCGCGGGCAGCGAAGAGGTCGGCACAGGACACCTCCACCGTCGCGGATGCGCTTCATCGTCCGGCTCACCCCGCCGGGAAAGATGGCCCCACGAAGGCCTCGTAAGAGATCAGGAGATCCAACTATGGACGTGTTCGACGCCAGCGGGCACGAACAGGTCGTCTTCTGCCAGGACCGGGAGACCGGCCTGAAGGCGATCATCGGCATCTACTCGACGGCGCTGGGCCCCGCGCTCGGCGGCACCCGTTTCTACCCGTACGAGAACGAGTCGGCCGCCCTCGCCGACGTGCTCCAGCTGTCCCGCGGGATGGCCTACAAGAACGCCATGGCCGGGCTGGACCTGGGCGGCGGCAAGGCGGTCATCTGGGGCGACCCGGCCAAGCTGAAGAGTGAGGCGCTGCTCCGGGCGTACGGCCGGTTCGTCGAGTCGCTGCACGGCCGCTACTACACCGCCTGCGACGTCGGCACCTACGTGCAGGACATGGACGTGGTCGCCCGCGAGACCCGGTACGCGACCGGCCGCAGCGTGGAGCACGGCGGTGCCGGCGACTCCTCGGTGCTCACCGCGTGGGGTGTCTTCCAGGGCATGCGCGCCGCCGCCGAGCACACCTGGGCCACCCCGTCGCTGCGTGGCCGCACGGTCGGTGTCTCCGGTCTCGGCAAGGTCGGCAAGTACCTGGCCGGGCACCTGCTCGAGGACGGCGCCACGGTGGTCGCCACCGATGTCAGCGAGGCCGCCCTGGCCTGGGCCCGCGCCAACCACCCGGAGATCACCCTGGTGCCGGACACCGCCACCCTGATCGCCTCGGACATCGACGTGTACGCCCCGTGCGCCCTGGGCGGCGCGCTGAACGACGACACGGTCCAGGCGCTCCGGGCCCGGGTGGTGTCCGGCGGGGCGAACAACCAGTTGGCTCATCCCGGTGTCAGCAAGCTTCTGGAGGACCGCGGCATCCTCTACACCCCGGACTACGTGGTGAACGCCGGCGGCGTCATCCAGGTGGCCGACGAGATCCAGGGCTTCGACTTCGAGCGGGCCAAGCTGCGGGCCACCGGGATCTTCGAGACCACCCGGCGTCTGCTCCAGCTCGCCGGCGACGAGGGTGTGCCGCCCGCGATCGCCGCCGACCGGCTCGCTGAACGGCGCATGGCGGAGGTCGGCCGCCTCCGCTCGATCTACCTCGGCTGAGGGCTTCGAGGGCCTGCCGCGCGGCGCCGGAAAAGCTCATCCGCGACGCGCGGCAGTGTCACACGCAACCCGAGGTGCCGAACGCGCCGTCGTCCATGTACCGTAAGACCCACGAGAGATGCCTGACGTCATCGGGGACCGCCTTCGGGCTGCCCCGAATTCTGTGCGAGGGGGTCGAGCCATGGGGCGCGGCCGTGCTAAGGCCAAGCAGACGAAGGTGGCCCGGGAGTTGAAGTACCACTCCCCGAACACCGACCTCACCGCCTTGCAGCGCGAATTGGCGGGTGCCCGCCAATCGGACCGTCACTTCGTCGACGACAACGACGAGTTCGTCGACGACGACGAGGACGACGCTGCGGACGACCAGGACACCTGGGAGCAGGACTCCTGGTCGCCGACAAGGCGGCGCTGACCCCGTTTTGCACAGAGCACGCGGACTGACCGCGTGCTTCGGTGTGTCACGTGGTCACGATTCCTACGGTTGACAGTGAAGCCCACGCGGGCTCCTCCCGCGTGGGCTTCGACCGAGTCCCGCTTTCAGCGTGGCCGGTTGTTCCAGTTGTAGAACGTAGGAATGTTCTCGAAGTGGTTCCAGGCGCAGACCGCCGAGCCGCCGTCCTGCGGTGACTCCTCGGCGCGCTGCCTCCGGGCCGCTTCCGCCTCCGCGATGAGCGCGGCCAGTCCGGCCCGGGTGTCGTGCACTCGTGCCGTCAGGGGATCCGTCTCCACGCCGTCAGACAGCCGTGGCTTCGTGATCTCGGGCATGGTCCAGCACTCCCTCCAATAGGCGAATCTTGCTGTTCCGGCAGTGGTTGGTCTCGGTGACGTCGAACCTGCCGTGTTCGAAGTACCGGTTGGCGGCATGCGCGCCACCGCAGAAGCCGAAGTACGGGCAGGCGCTGCGGCACCCCTCGACACCACGGAGGAACTCGCGGATCCAGGGCGTCCCGGTCGCGTCGGCCAGGATCTCGGGCAGCGGGGTGGTGAGAACGTTGCCGCTGGTGAAGTCGCCGTAGCGCGGGTCGTGGAAGCCGGCCAGCTCCGGTGAGAGCAGGATCACCGACCCGTCGTGGGCGATCGTGGGAATCGGGTCTATCCGGCGTGGGAGCAACTCGTCGGCGTTGCCGTCCAGGACCGCGGAGGCGTACCGCAGGGACCACTCGATCTCACGCAGGTGGATCCGGGGGTCACGGCGCCAGGCGCTGACCAGCTCCGCCCAGAAGGCGCTCACCTCGGCCGGGTCGTGCCGGTTGAGCCGGGTGTTGACGCCCTCCAGCTCCTCCACGTTGATGCCGAGCACCTCGCAGCCCAGGCCGAGAAAATACTCGTACAGCTCGGTGGCCACGCCGGGGCTGGGGTCGCCGACCACGCACAGGGTGGAGAACGGGATGCCGTGCGCGCGCAGCCGCTCGATGCCGCGGACGATCAGGCGGTAGGCGGGTTTTCCGGCCCGGTCCACCCGTTCACCGTTCCGCTCGCGTGGCCCGTCCACACTGACGCTGACCCGGACGCCGTGCTGGGCGAAGAACTCACACCAGTCATCGTTGATCAGCGTCGCGTTCGTCTGGATGTGATGCTCGACACCCGCGCCGAACGGCGCGAAGAGCGCGGCCAGGTGCGCACGGCCCGCGGCGAGCGGCTCACCCCCGTGCCACACGACCGAGAATCTTCCGGTACGTGTGAAGCCGGCGACACCGGACGCCACCGCCTCGGCCACCTCGACCGGCATCTTCCGATTGTCCCGGCGAAACGGCAGATAGCAGTAGTCACACGCGAGATTGCAGAGCGTAGTGGGCTGCATGACGACGTAATCAGGAACCGCCGAGATGCCCCGCATCCCGCTCCACGCCACCGCCATGGTCATGTACCTTCCCGTCCGGCCCCACCAGGCATGGATAAGGAAACCGGCAACGACCGGAACCCCATGCACCACCTCACCCAGGGGAAACCTTGAGCCAGTGACCCGTACGGCGCCAGCCGCCCGGGTCGGACCGTGCGGCGCCAGCCGCCCGGTCAGGTTGCGCCCCGCGATCCACAGGGAAACGCGAAAGATCCGCATGTGCCGGACATCGACACACGCGGATCATTTCACGTTCGGACTATTGCCAACCAGAAGCACTTTCCGGTCAGCCGCGGGTGTACGAACTCATCATCTGCACCTCGCCGGTGCCCTCGACGACCTCACCCACCTGCCACGCCTCGACGCCACGGCCGGTGAGGTACGCCATCGCACGGTCCGCGTCGTCGGAGGAGACGATCGCGAACATGCCGACACCCATGTTGAAGGTGGACTCCATCTCCGTGTCCTCGATCCGGCCCTTGGCCTGGATCAGGTCGAAGATCGGCTGCGGGCGCCAGGTCGACCGGTCCACCACGGCGTCCATGGTGTCGGGGAGGATCCGGTTCAGGTTGCCGGGGATGCCGCCACCGGTGACGTGCGAGAACGCCCGGACCTCGGTCTCCTCGATGAGGCCGAGGCAATCCTTGGCGTAGATCTTGGTGGGGGTGAGGAGTTCCTCACCGAGGGTGCGCTGGGTGCCGAAATCGTCGACCACGGTGTCCAGCCGCATCCGGCCGGCGCCGAGCAGCACGTGCCGGACCAGGGAGTAGCCGTTGGAGTGCAGACCCGACGAGCGCATCGCGATGACCGCATCGCCCAGCTCGACCCGGTCCCGGCCGAGGATCTCGCTCTCCTCGACCACGCCGACACCGGTCGCGGAGACGTCGTACTCGTCCGGGCGCAGCACGCCCGGGTGCTCGGCGGTCTCGCCGCCCAGCAGGGCACAGCCCGCGTACCGGCAGCCGTCGGCGATGCCGGCACCGATCTCGGCGACCTTGTCCGGGACGACCTCGCCACAGGCGATGTAGTCGAGCAGGAACAGCGGCTCGGCGCCGCAGGCCACCAGGTCGTCGACGACCATGGCGACCAGGTCGATGCCGATGGTGTCGTGGATGTCGAGCTGCTGGGCGATGACCAGCTTGGTGCCCACACCGTCGGTGGAGGAGGCCAGGATCGGGCTCTTGTACTTCGCCGTGTTCAGCCGGAACAGGCCGGAGAACCCACCCAGGTCACCGATCACCTCAGGCCGGGAGGTCTTCTTCACCTTCGACTTGAGCAGCTCGACGGCCCGGTCACCGGCGTGGATGGAGACACCCGCTTCCGCGTACGTGGCAGGGCGCTTGCGCGCGCCCCGGCCGGAGCCGGCCGTCCACAGCTGACGGTCGCCTCCCTCGGCGCCGTTGGATCCGGCACTGCTGCGCTCGGACACGTGCGTCACGGTTCTCCCCTTAGCGGTTCTGTGAAACTGGAAGTCACGGGTGGTGCAGCGCGTTCGCGCCGCCGGGGCTGGCGACCAGCGGCACCGATGCCGACGGGTCGTCGCTCGCGTACTCGCGGGCCTCGTAGTCGGACTCGAGGTCGGCGACCGCGGCCGTGGCAGCCTCCTCGGAGGCGCCCGGCATGGTGGCCCGCCGGCCGACACCCTCCAGGACGTGCTTGCCGATCAGGTCGCCGGCCGGCAGCTCGATCGGGTACTCCCCGTCGAAGCAGGCCATGCAGAGCCGGGACTTCGGCTGCTCGGTCGCCTGGACCAGGTTGTCCAGCGAGACGTAGCCGAGGCTGTCGGCGCCGATCGAGCGGCGGATCCCGTCGAGCTCCAGACCGTTGGCGATCAGCTCGGCCCGGGTGGCGAAGTCGATGCCGTAGAAGCAGGGCCATTTCACCGGCGGCGACGAGATCCGGACGTGGATCTCCAGCGCGCCGGCCTCACGCAGCATGCGGATCTGAGCGCGCTGGGTGTTGCCGCGCACGATCGAGTCGTCGATCACGACGAGCCGCTTGCCGCGGACCACCTCGCGCAGCGGGTTCAGCTTCAGCCGGATGCCGAGCTGCCGGATGGTCTGCGACGGCTGGATGAAGGTACGGCCGACATACGCGTTCTTCATGAAGCCGGCGCTGTACGGGATACCGGAGGCCTCCGCGTAACCGATCGCGGCGGGGATGCCGGACTCGGGCACGCCGATCACCAGGTCCGCCTCGACCGGGTGCTCCCTGGCCAGCTTGCGCCCGACCTCGACGCGGGCGGAGTAGATGTTGCGCCCGGCGATCGTGGTGTCCGGGCGGGCCAGATACACGTACTCGAAGAGGCAGCCCTTGGGTTCGGGAGCGGCGAACCGGCTGGACCGCAGGCCGTGCTCGTCGATCGCGATGATCTCGCCCGGCTCGACCTCGCGGACGAAGTTGGCGCCGGTGATGTCCAGCGCGGCGGTCTCGCTGGCGACCACCCAGCCCCGCTCCATCCGGCCCAGCACCAGCGGGCGGACGCCTTGCGCGTCGCGAGCCGCATACAGCGTGTGCTCGTCCATGAAGACGAAGCTGAAGGCGCCCCGCAGTGTCGGGAGGAGCTCGAGGGCGGCGGCCTCGACCGAGAGGTCGGGGCGGCCGGCGAGCAGGGTGGTGACCAGGGCGGTGTCGGAGGTGGCGTCGCCCACCTCGAGGCCGCGGTCAGCGACCTCCTTGGCCAGCTCGGCGGTGTTGACCAGGTTGCCGTTGTGGGCCAGCGCGATCGTCGTGCCGGCCGGGGTGGCCCGGATGGTGGGCTGTGCGTTCTCCCAGTTGGAGCCGCCGGTCGTGGAGTAGCGCGCGTGCCCGATCGCGAGGTGGCCGCGCAGACTTGCCAGGGTGGGCTCGTCGAAGACCTGGGAGACCAGGCCGATGTCCTTGTAGACGACCACGCCGGAACCGTCGCTCACCGCGATGCCGGCTGCCTCCTGACCGCGGTGCTGAAGTGCGTAGAGCCCGAAGTAGGTGAGTTTGGCGACCTCTTCCTCGGGGGCCCAGACGCCGAAGACGCCGCAGGCATCCTGGGGGCCGCGCTCCTGGGGGTCGAGATCGTCGGTCAATCGGCCGTCGCCTCGGGGCACCTGCTCGCTCCCTCATGTCAGGGTCTGCACGGACCGCGAACTCGCTGGTCCGTCCGACCGCCCAGTGTACGCGAGCCCGCGGGAAGGCCACCTGGGCTCATCGGCCGGTGAGTGGCAGGTACTCGCTCAGATCGGTCCGGACTCCGCTCGCCCGGAGGCGGCCGTCGGCGACCGCGGCAGCCCAGTCGAGACGCCCGGAGGCGAGGAGCAACCAGGTCGCCGGATCCGTTTCGACCACATTGGGCGGCGTCCCGCGAGTGTGCCGCGGACCGGCAACGCACTGAATCGCACCGAAAGGCGGAATTCTCACCTCCACCGAACGGCCAGGCGCCAGGCGGGACAACTCGGTCAGCAGTGCTCGTACCGCGTCACGGAGCACTACGCGGTCGGGTTCGACACCCCGGTCCAGCGCGTCCAACGCTTCGGCAACCGACTCGGAATTATTGTGCGCAGGTGACATGTCGGGACAATACGACCCGGTCTGCCGACAACGGCACACCGCCCTGGGTCGCGCGAGTGACGTATGACAAGGCATAGTTGCCGACGGTGTACACGTCGCGGGATCTCACCGGGCACCCGAAACCGGGAACCGCGCGACCGGAAGGCGGTGGACGTGACAACGCACCTTCGAGCCCGGACGGCCCAGGCCGGTGCGTTCCTGGCGCTGGTCACCGGTGTAGTGGCCGGCGTTCAAACGGCTGCCCTGGCTGACCCCCCGTCCATCCAGATCCAGCTCTCGGCTACCGAGGCTGACTCTGGAAGTACTGTAACCATGCAGTACACCGTTAGTAACCCCGGGGGCCAGGGACAACAGGGCGACAATCGCGCCAGCATCAAGGTCAGTGGGATGAGTTGCTCCGGTGACTGCAGCCCACTTCAGGCGATTCAGGACTCCGCGTCCTTCAACGCGACCCTCACCGCGCCGACCGTGAGCGCCGGGCAGTCCCGGTCCGTGACGGTCACCGTGACCGCGACGCTGAACGGCGAGACCAACAGCTCCTCCGAGACGATCACCGTCAACGGACCGGCCGCGCCGACCACCGTCCGGCAGGTCAGCGGGCGCATCAAGGACGACGGCGGCGCCCGGGTCTCCGGTGTGCAGGTCGCCATCCAGGACAGCGCCGGTCATTCGTACAGCACCACCACGAACGGACAGGGCACCTACTTCTTCACCTCGTCGGACTCCAAGCCGATCGCGGCCGGCTCGATCACGGTCGGTGCGGCCAAGGACGGCTACGAAGCCACCACCGTGCGGGTGGAGGGCTCCGCGGGCCGGACCGTCAACGTGCCACTGACCATCAAGAAGGTCGCCGCGGAGAGCCCCTCCCCGACCCCGTCGGCGAGCACGTCGGCCAGCGCCACGCCGGAGGAGGACGTCACCGAGGAGGAGACCACCGAGAGCGCGGCACCGCTGGCCGATCAGGGCCTGGACAACACCTCCAACACCACGGACGACGGTGGCAGCAACTGGCTGCTCATCATCATGGGCGTCCTGCTCGTGGCCGCCGGCATCGGCGCCATGGTGCTGGTCTGGATGCGGCGCAGGAACTCCGGCGACGACCTCGACTCGGACACCGGCCTCGGCAAGGCCCTCCCGGCGGCCGGTGGTGGCTTCGACGCCACCCGGGTGGCCGCACCGGTCGGCGGCGGCCGCACCGGTGACGCCACGATGATCGCTCCGGCGGGCGGCATGGGCGCTTCACGGAGCGACAGCCTGGCCGACGCGCCCACGATGATCCACCGGCCCACCGAGGACGAGTTCCCCGACCCGTACGGCGCTCCGATGCCTCCCGCGGGCAGCTTCAACGGCAGCGGCGGCGGCCAGTGGGGCGGCGGCGACCAGGGCGGCGCCTACGGTGGCGCCACGCAGACCTACGGGCAACAGCAGGGCGCCGGCTACGGCGCAGCAGGCGCGCCAGGCTCGGGCGCCGGCTACGGCGCAGCAGGCGTGCCGGGCTCGGGCGCCGGCTACGGCGCAGCAGGCGTGCCGGGCTCGGGCGCCGGCTACGGCCCGGCTGGCGCGGCTGGCGTGGGTGCCGGCTACGGCCCGGCAGGTGCGGCTGGCGCGGATGCGGGCTACGGCGCGGCAGGTGCCGGCTACGGGGCGGCAGGCGCGGGCGGCTACGCCGACCCGGGTCAGCAGCGGTACGACGAGCACACCAACCTGTACCAGCCCGAGCAGCCGCAGCGGTATGACGAGCACACCAACCTGTACCAGCCCGAGCCGGGCGGATACCCGCAGCAGGCCGGCGGTGGCTACGGCGCGCAGGGTGGCTACGACCAGCAGCCGGGCGGCGCCTACGGCGACCAGGGCGGCTGGGGCGGTCCGGACGCCGGTGGCTACGGCGCGCCGGCCGGCTACGACCAGCAGCAGCCGGGCGGCGCCTACGGCGGTGGATACGACCAGCAGCAGCCGGGCGGATACCCGCCACCCCCGCCGCGGCAGGGCGGTGACTACGGTGCCCCCGGCGGCTACGACGACGCCGGCTACGACCAGCAGCAGCCGGGCGGCGCCTACGGCGGTGGATACGACCAGCAGCAGCCGGGTGGATACGGCGACCAGCGCGGCACGTACGGAAATCCGCGCCCGAACCGTGGTGAGTGGAACGACAACTAGCCGGACCACATGAAGAAAGGCCCCGCGCGGATCGCGCGGGGCCTTTCTCGTGCTTCGCTCAGGCGTTGGCGGGCGGGTCGATCGGCCCGCCCGGCGACTGCGGGCTCAGCTCCAGCGTGACCGAGCGGACCCGGACGGGCGCCGCCTCGGGCTCCGGCTCCTCGGCGGCGTCGTTGTGCCGGTTGACCAGCTCGGCGGTCCCGCCGAACAGGTTCCGCAGCGTCGACGACCAGACTTCGCGCAACTCGTCCAGCGGGATGCTGAACTGGCCCTCCACCTGGAGCGCCGGCTGCTCGGAGGTGACGCCGAGCGGGGTGACCGGCACGCCGTGCTCGGCCGCCAGGGCCAGGAACGCCTTGTCGTGCCCGCGCGGAACGGCCACCAGCACGCGGCCCGCCGACTCGCTGAACAGGTGCACGAACGGCGAGTTGCCGTCCTCCGGGAAGGTCACCCTGGCGCCGATCCCGTGCCGCAGCGTGCTCTCCACCAGGACCTGCGCCAGGCCGCCGTCGGAGAGGTCGTGTGCCGCGCTGACCAGCCCGGACCGCGAGGCCTGGGCCATCACCTTGGCGATCGCCTGCTCGGCCGCGAGGTCCACCTTCGGCGGGCGTCCGCCGAGGTGACCGTGCGTCACCCAGGCCCACTCCGAGCCGGAGAGCTCCGCGCGGGTCTGACCGAGCAGGAAGAGCAGGTCGCCGCCGGCCTTGGCGGGCTGCGGGAAGCCCATCGGGATGCGGCGGGACACGTCGTCGAAGACACCCAGCACACCGACCACCGGGGTCGGGTGGATCGCTGCGGCACCGGTCTGGTTGTAGAAGCTGACGTTGCCACCGGTGACCGGGGTGCCCAGCTGCAGACAGCCGTCGGCCAGACCCTTGGTGGCCTCGGCGAACTGCCACATGACGGTCGGGTCCTCGGGGGATCCGAAGTTCAGGCAGTCGGTCACCGCGACCGGCTCGGCGCCGGTGACGGCCACGTTGCGGTACGCCTCGGCGAGGGCGAGCTTGGCGCCCTCGTACGGGTCGAGGCGCGCGAACCGCCCGTTGCCGTCGACGGACAGCGCGACCCCGAGCCCGGTCTCCTCGTCGATCCGCAGCACGCCGGAGTCCTCCGGCTGGGCCAGGATCGTGTTGCCCAGGACGTACCGGTCGTACTGTTCGGTGACCCAGGTCTTGTCGCACAGGTTGGGTGAGCCGGCCATCCGCAGCAGGGTGGCGCGCAGCTCGTCGCCGGTCGACGGGCGGGGCAGCGTCTCGGCGCGGTCGGCCTGGAGCAGCATCACGTCGTTCGGCTCGCGGAACGGCCGGTTGTAGACCGGGCCGTCGTCGGCGAGGGAGCCCGGCGGGACGTCGACGACGACGTGGTCGTTCCACGTGATCAGCAGGCGGCCCGGGGTGCCGTCGGTGGCGGCCGCGGTGACCTCGCCGATGGCGGTGGCCCAGACGCCCCACTTCTCGGCGACCTTGAGTACGGCGTCCAGGTTTTCCGGGGTGACGATGAGGAGCATGCGCTCCTGCGACTCGCTGGCGAGGATCTCGGTCGGCGTCATCGACGGCTCTCGCAGCGGAACCCGCTCGAGCCAGACCCGCATGCCGGTGCCGGCGGCCGCGGCGGTCTCGGTGAGGGCGCAGGTGAGGCCCGCGCCACCGAGGTCCTGGATGCCGCTGACCAGGCCGGCGTCGTACAGCTCGAGGCAGCTCTCGATCAGGAGCTTCTCCATGAAGGGGTCGCCGACCTGCACCGACGGGCGGCGCTGCTCGGCCTCTTCGTCGAAGGTCGCCGAGGCCAGCACGGAGACACCGCCGATGCCGTCCCGGCCGGTACGCGCGCCGAGGAGCACCACGATGTTGCCGGTGCCGGTGGCTTCCTTCTTCTGCAGCCGTTCGACCGGCAGAACCCCGATCGACAGCGCGTTGACCAGCGGGTTGCCCTGGTAGCACGGGTCGAAGACGATCTCGCCGCCGATGTTGGGCAGGCCCAGGCAGTTGCCGTAGCCGCCGATGCCGGCCACCACGCCGGGCAGCACACGGGCGGTGTCGGGGTGGTCGGCGGCACCGAAGCGCAGCGGGTCCATCACGGCGATCGGCCGGGCGCCCATGGCCAGGATGTCGCGGACGATACCGCCGACGCCGGTGGCGGCGCCCTGGTACGGCTCCACGTAACTGGGGTGGTTGTGCGACTCGACCTTGAAGGTGACCGCGATCTTCTCGGAGATCTGCACCACACCGGCGTTCTCGCCGATGCCGGCCAGCATCCGGATGTTCTTCGGTGCCTTCTCGCTGAACTGCTTGAGGTGCACCTTGCTCGACTTGTACGAGCAGTGCTCACTCCACATGATCGAATACATCGCCAGTTCGGAGGCGGTCGGCCTGCGGCCGAGGATCTCCCGGATCTTGGCGTATTCGTCGTCCTTCAGACCCAGCTCACCATAGGGCTGGAGCTCGTCCGGGGACTTCTCCGCCCGTTCGACGGTGTCGGGCTCCGCGGAGCCGGTGGCGAGCACGTCGGTCGCAGCGAAGCCACTCTGCTGCGTCGTCACTGTTGTCCCCCTGCGAGCTGTCCGTCCGTCGCCAGGCTGCGCAGGACGGAGGTGAAGAAGCCGAGGCCGTCGAGCGACGGGCCGGTCAGCGCCTCCACGGCGTGTTCCGGGTGGGGCATGATGCCGACGACGTTGCCGGCCTCGTTGGTGATGCCGGCGATGTCGCGCTGCGAGCCGTTCGGGTTGCCCTTGATGTAGCGGGCGATGACCCGGCCCTCGGCCTCGAGCGCGTCCAGCGTGCGCGTGTCGGCGACGAAGCAGCCTTCGCCGTTCTTCACCGGGATCAGGATCTCCTGGCCTGCGGTGAAACTGTTGGTCCAGGCGGTGTTGGTGGCCTCGACCTGCAGCCACTGGTCGCGGTTGCGGAAGTGCAGGTGCTGGTTCCGGGTCAGCGCGCCGGGCAGCAGGTGCGCCTCGCAGAGGACCTGGAAACCGTTGCAGATGCCGAGCACGGGCAGACCGCCACGTGCCGCATCGATGATCGACTCCATCACCGGAGCGAACCGGGCGATGGCGCCGCAGCGCAGATAGTCGCCGTACGAGAACCCGCCGGGAAGGACCACGGCGTCGACCCCGTGCAGATCCGGGTCGCCGTGCCAGAGACGCACTGCCTCGGCGCCGGCGATCCGGGCGGCGCGGGCGGCGTCCCCGTCGTCAAGTGAACCCGGGAAGGTGACCACACCGATCCGCATGGTCAGGCGACCTCCGCGCCCTCGACGAGGCGAATCTGGAAGTCCTCGATCACCGGGTTGGCGAGCAGCTTGTCGGCGATCTCCCGGGCCCGATCGAGGTCGGCCTCCCCGGTGAAATCGATCTCGATCCGACGACCGATGCGGACAGACGAGACATCGGTGACGCCGAGCCGGGGCAGCGCGTTCGCTACCGCTTGACCCTGCGGGTCCAGGATCTCCGGCTTGAGCATGACGTCGACCACGACGCGAGCCACGGGCACTCCTGACTGATAGGTGTAAGCAGCCCGAAGCCTACCTGGTAGGGCCTGCCGACGGCCTACGGGTCGGTGTCGGCAGGCCGACCCGAGCGTCATTGAGCAGGCAAGGCGTCCCGGGACCGGGGGCATCCCACAGTGATATGTATCAATTGGGCTGAGAGGCCGGCGGCACCGGCGACCTAGGTTTCATCCATCGAGTTCGATTCGATCAACGCGCGTACCTCGTCGACCCGATCCCCAGAAAGGAACCTCGACGTGCGAATTCGCCTGCTCGCCGCCGTCACCGGCGTGATCGCGGCCCTGGTCGCCCCCTCCGCCGCCCAAGCCGCCGACCCGGTCACCCCGTACATCATCGGCGGAGGCACGGTGTCCTCCGCGCCGTGGGCCGCCGCGGTCCTCAGCAACGGCAGCTTCACCTGCTCCGGCACGATCATCTCGGCCAACTACGTGCTCACCGCGCGGCACTGCGTGAGCGGGACGATGTCGGTACGCGTCGGCAGCGTCAACCGCACCTCGGGCGGCGTCACCCGGACCGTCTCGTCCAGCTCCACCCGGTACGACCTCGCCCTGCTGCGCCTGAGCAGCGCGGTGAGCACCACCTACATGCCGCTGTCCAGCGCGTACCCGCCGGTCGGCGCGACGAACAACATCTACGGCTGGGGCATGACCTGCTACTCGGGCTGCTCCGCGTCGACCACCTTGAAGACGGCCACGGTCCGGGTCACCTCGACCAACGCGACCGACTACTACGGTGGCCGGGCCATCGCCAGCACCCGGATCAACGGCAACGCGTGGCGCGGCGACTCCGGCGGCCCGCAGGTCTACAACGGCGCCCAGGTGGGTGTCGCGTCGACCGCGGACGGCACGGCGAACCAGTACTACGGCAGCGTCGCCTACAACCGGGCGTGGATCACCTCGGTGGCCGGCGTCTAGCGACCGGAACGGAGCGGTGGTCCGGGTGCACGGGGCGCCCGGACCACTACTTCGTCAGAGGATGGGCGCGGGAGCGTACCCCGCCGCCTGTGGGTTTCGGGCGACGATCTCGCCGATCCGCGCGGCAACCGCCTGGACCTGCGCGGGCGCCGCGCCCACGAACGCCGCCCGGTCCGCCACCAGCGTGTCGATCTCGGCACGCGACAGCCGCAGGCGCTCGTCGGCCGCGAGCCGGTCGAACAGGTCGTTGACCGCGGCGCCCTTCTCCCGCATGGCCAACGCCACGCCGACCGCGTGCTCCTTGATCACCTCGTGCGCGGCCTCCCGGCCGACGCCCTTGCGCACCGCGGCGACCAGCACCTTCGTGGTGGCCAGGAAGGGCAGGAAGCGGTCCAGCTCGCGGGCGATCACCGCCGGGTACGCGCCGAACTCGTCGAGCACCGTGAGAAACGTCTGGAACAGCCCGTCGGTGGCGAAGAACGCGTCCGGCAGCGCGACCCGGCGCACCACCGAGCAGGAGACGTCACCCTCGTTCCACTGGTCGCCGGCCAGCTCGCCGACCATCGACAGGTAACCGCGGACGATCACGGCGAGGCCGTTGACCCGCTCCGAGGACCGGGTGTTCATCTTGTGCGGCATCGCCGAGGAGCCGACCTGGCCGGGCTTGAAGCCCTCGGTGACCAGCTCCTGGCCGACCATCAGCCGGATCGTGGTGGCCAGCGAGGACGGGCCGGCCACGATCTGGGCCAGCGCGGACACCACGTCGAAGTCGAGCGAACGCGGGTAGACCTGCCCGACGCTGGACAGCACCCGGCGGAAACCGAGGTGCTCGGCGACCTTCTTCTCCAGCTCGGCGGCCTTGCCGACGTCGCCGTCGAAGAGGTCGAGCTGGTCGGCCGCGGTCCCGACCGGGCCCTTGATGCCGCGCAGCGGGTAGCGGCCGATCAGGTCGTCCAGACGCTCGTACGCGATGAGCAGCTCCTCCGCCGCCGAGGCGAACCGCTTGCCCAGCGTGGTCGCCTGCGCCGCGACGTTGTGCGAGCGCCCGGTCAGCACCAGGTCGGAATGCTCGACGGCGAGCGCGGCCAGCCGGGACAGGGCGGCCACCACGCGGTCCCGGATCAGCTCGAGCGACGCCCGGATCTGCAGCTGCTCGACGTTCTCCGTCAGGTCGCGGGAGGTCATCCCCTTGTGGATCTGCTCGAACCCGGCCAGCTCGGAGAACTCCTCGATGCGGGCCTTCACGTCGTGCCGGGTGATCCGCTCGCGGGCGGCGATGGAGGCCAGGTCGACCTGGTCGAGCACTGCCTCGTACGCCTCGACGGCGCCCTCCGGAACGTCGACGCCGAGATCACGCTGGGCTTTGAGGACCGCCAGCCACAGCTTGCGCTCCATCCGGACCTTCTCCTCCGGGGACCAGAGGGTGACGAGGTCGGCGGAGGCGTACCTGGCGGCGAGCACGTTCGGGATGGTCACGGAACCGATTCTTTCATGGTGGGCGGGGCGTCCTTCGGCAACCGGTGACGCAGGGTACGGACATCGCGGCTGAGCAGCATCGCGGCGACGGACAGGAACATCAGCACGGCGCAGCCGATCAGGGTGGGCCGCAGCCCCGCCGCCTCGGCGATCGGGCCGACCGCCACCTCGCCGACCGGCATGGCCAGGAACGAGCCGAGCATGTCGTACGAGTACACCCGCGCCAGTTTGTCGGCCGGCACGTGCTCCTGCATCGTGGTGTCCCAGGCGATGCCGAACTGCTCCAGCCCGATCCCGGCGATGAACCCGGTGACCAGCAGCACCGGCACGGTGGGCCAGACGCCGAGGGCCAGCATCGGCAGTGTGATCAGGCTGCAGCAGAGGCATCCGAAGAGCAGCAGCCGCCGGATCCGCAGCCGGATCGCCACCAGCGCGCCGACGACCATGCCGAAGGTCTGCGCCGCCAGGATCAGGCCCCACGCGGTCCGGCCGAAGGTCTGGTCGGCGACCACCGGGCCCAGCACGTTCGCCGAGCCGGACCACGCCACGTTGCCGGCGCAGGCGCAGGCCACCACGACCCACAGCCATTGCCGGGAGCGGAACTCGGTCCAGCCGCCGCGGAGCTCGGTCAGGATGCCGGGCCGTACCGAGACGGCCCCGGCGGGCAGGCGGAGGAAGGCGAAGCAGAGCGCCGAGACCGCGAAGGTGGCCGCGTCCACGGCGATGCCCCAGCCCGGTCCCACGGCCGCGACCAGCACGCCGCCCAGCGGGGCGCCGGCGATCATCGCGCCGTTGGAGCACATCCGGTTCAGCGCGTTGGCCTGCTGCCGGACGTCCTCCGGGACGGTCTGCGGGACCACCGCCGCGGTGGCCGGCAGGGCCAGGGCGGCCACCACGCCGTTGATCGCGGAGATCCCGACGAGCAGCGGGATCGTCGCCGTGCCGGTGAGCACGAGGGCGGCCACCACGCCCTGGGTGGCGGCCGCGGCCAGGCCGGCGCCGACCAGCACCAGGCCGCGCGGCAGCCGGTCCGCGAGCACTCCGCCGAACAGCAGGAACAGCACGTTGGCCAGGGTGCGGACGCCCACCACGAGACCGAGGTCGCGGACCGAGCCGGTGAGGTCGAGGACGGCGAAGGAAAGAGCGATCGGGGCGATCGCGTTGCCCAGTGCGTTGACGGTCCGGCCGGCGAGCAGCAGCCGGAAGTTGCGATACCGCAGCGGCCCGGTCATTCGGTCACCATCTCGAAGAGGGCGACGGTCGTGCTGGTGCGGATGGTGCCCGGGGTGCGCGGGGGCTGCGCGGCCGCGTGCAGGTCGAGCAGTGCGGCGGTGACGCGGTCCCGGATGTTCTTCCACAGGTCCGGATCGACCCACAGCTCGCCGTCGCCCAGCACGCTGGGGCCGGGCCCGCGGCCCTTCGCCGACCGGCGGATCAGCTCCTGTGCGGCGGCCGGGTAGGGCACCCGGCTCTCCCCGGGGGCGACCGGGCCGCGATCGTTCATGGCGTCGTAGCGGTACCGCTTCGCCACGCCGCCGCGGATCTTCTCCTCGCCGGCCACCACGATCAGCCCGCCGGAGAGCAGGTTGCGCAGGTGGTAGCTGGCGTTGGCGTGGGTGATCCCGAGTTCCCGGGCGATTTCGGCGGCGGTCAGCGAGGCCCCGGTGAGCAGGGACATGATCTGTAGGCGTACCGGATGGGCCAGCGCTCGGAGCGCGGCCGTGCCACCGGGCTCGGCATCTCCCAAAGACATGTTTGGGAGTCTATGGACCGGGTGGGTCGACTGTCCAACAGTTGTTTGAGAGTGGCACACTGCACGGGCGCCCGGCATCCTCGTCAGGGCTACCGGTGGGTAGAGATCATCGAAAGGACTACTGATGACGGATTTCAGCCCCGAGTCGCTCGCCACGATCGGCCCGAAGGAGTTCACTCAGCTGGTCAAGTCCACACCGGACTCGAAGATCGCCGAGGTGATGGCCTCCGACACCCGTACCAAGATCCTGGACGAGGTGTTCAACCGGATGCCCACGCTGTTCCGCCCGGCGAAGGCCGGCGACACCGCGACCGTCCTGCACTGGATCATCACCGGCGGGCCCAACGGGCAGGACATCTACGAAACCGTGATCGAGAACAGGACCTGCACCGTCACCAACGAGCCGGTCCGTCAGCCCAAACTGGCCATGACCATGGACGCGCTCACGTTCCTGAAGACGGTCACCGGCACCGGGAACCCGATGATGCTGTTCATGACCGGCAAGATCAAAGCCAAGGGCGATCTGAACCTGGCCACCAGCATCCCCAAACTGTTCAACATCCCGAAGGGCTGAGCCTCACAGCAGGCCGTGATCCCGGGCGTAGATCGCGGCCTGCGTCCGGTCCCGCAGCCCCAGCCGCGCGAGGATGTGCGAGACGTGGTTCTTGACCGTCCCCTCACTCACGTAGAGCTGCGCGGCGATCTCCCGGTTGGTGGCGCCCCGGGCGATCAGCCGCAGCACCGCGTGCTCCCGGTCGGTCAGATCGGCGCGGGGAGTCGGCACCGGCTCCCCGCGATCCAGCGCCGACACCAGACGGCGCACCACCGCACTGTCGTGCTGATCCACGCCGGAACGCGCCAGGCGTACCGCCCGGGCCAGGTCCCTCGGCGGCAGATCCTTCAACAGGTAACCGCCGGTTCCCGCGCGCAGCGCCCGGATCACGTACTCCTCGTCGTCGAAGGTCGTCAACATCAGCACCCGGCAGGACGGCAACCGCTCACGAAGCAGCTCGGCGGCGCGAAGACCATCCAGAACCGGCATGCGTACGTCCATGAGCACCACGTCCGGAGTCGTCGCCAGCGCCAGCTCCACCGCGGCACGGCCGTCCGCCGCCGTGCCGACCACCTCGATGCCCGGTTCGATGCCGAGCAGTGAGGCGATGCCCTCCCGGATCAGCGCCTGGTCGTCGGCGATCAGAACGCGTACCGGCTCGTCGGGGCCGGTCACCGGGCCGCCGCCGGGAGACTCGCCACGATCCGGGTGCCCTGTCCGGGGCTCGACTCCACCCGTACGCTGCCGCCGAGAACGGCCAGGCGCTCCCGCATCCCGCTGAGCCCACCACCCACGGCGGTGTCCGGGGCGAAACCCTGGCCGTTGTCCTCCACCTCGAGCACCGCGCCGTCGTCGCCGCGCCGGATCACCACCCGGACCAGGTCGGCGCCGGCGTGCCGACGGGCGTTGGTGAGCGCCTCCTGGGCGACCCGGTACAGCGCCTCCGAACCGGCCCGGCCCTGGTCCAGTTCCGCGTCGCCGACATCGAGCACCACCCGGAAGTCCGCGTCGTGCAGCCCTTCGACCAGCGCGAAAAGGGCGGCGGCCAGCGAGAACGGCTCGGCACGGAGGGTGCCGACCGACTCCCGTACCTCGCGCAGTGCCCGTCCCGCCGCCCGGCGCGCGTCCGCGACGGCCCGGTCCGCCACCTGCTGGTCGCGGTCCCGGAACGCCTCGGCCTTGGCCAGCTGGACGCTTATCGCGGTCAGATGGTGGCCGACGCTGTCGTGAATGTCCCGGGCCAGCCGATTGCGCTCGCTCGCCGCGCTCAGCTCGGCCACCCGCTGCTGTGTCGCGGTCAGCTCGGCCACCAGCCGCTCGGCCCGCAGCCGGCTGCGCCGCTGCTCGGCGGCGACGGCCGCGGTCGCCACCACCAGAACCAGCCCGATGAAGAGCATGAACAGGTCGGAGACCACCTCGGGATCGGTACGGCCGCCGGTCACGGTGCTGGCCCGGATGAGCGCAGCGAGCAGATAGATCACGGCAAGCGCGATCCCGGTGGCACGGCCCAGCCAGAGGTACCCGAAGAACGGCACCAGGACGAACAGCGCCCGGGAGAAGCCGGCCGCGTCAGCGGAGTTCACGATCTCCAGCAGCACGATCCGGACCACCAGCAGAGCCATCGCCCAGTTCCGGGTACGGGGCCGCCGCCAGTCGAGTTGCTCGACGGCCAGCAGAGCGATCAGGCCGCCGACGAAGACCGCCAGCTCCGTGCCCGACCAGTCCGGCGCCAGACCCGCGCCGACGTAGTAGAGGCCGGTGAGCATCACCGCCACATAGAGCAGCGAGGCCATCCAGCGCAGCGGAGGAGCGTCCAGAGCCATACCGTCACGCTAGGTGACCCGGGGCATTCACGCCCATGCCCGGCGCTCAGGTTTGGCCATTGGTCATGTGCCGTCCGGCCGGCGCGCGGCGCCCGGTCCTGGCCGCGCGACACTGTCCCCGTCCCTGCCCGGCCGGGCACGGTATCGGCGTCCGATACCGAAGGAGTCCACCATGTCCGAACGGGATCTCTACCGCCTCGCCGCCCTGACCGGCCTGGCCGGCGGCGTCCTCACCCTGATCGCGGTCACCCGGCGAGCCGGGCTGCTGCCGGAGAACGGCTTCACCCACGCCCTCGCCCCACCGGCCACCGCGCTGATGCTGCTCACCCTGACCGCGTTCTACCTGTGCCAGCGGCGGGAGGCGGGCCGGCTGGGGCTGGCCGGTTTCGCGCTGAACCACCTGGGCCTGAGCGGACTGTTCGCGATCGAGTTCCTCACCCACGCGGTCCTGCAGTACCAGGACGCGGCGACCCGGGAGGCCGTGCTCACCGGGCCGGGCCGGCCGTACTTCCTGGTGGTGGCGATGACCTTCGTGGCCGGGGTGCTGCTCTTCGGCGCCGCGTCCTGGCGTGCCGGGGTGCTGCCCAGGGCCGCCATCGCGCTCTACATGACCGGACTGAGCGCCGCGGCCCTGCGTACCGCGGCGCCCGAGTGGCTCTACCTGTCCGGCCTGGTAGCGGGCAGCCTGGGGGTGTTGTGGCTGTCCGTGGCCCTGCTGCGCGACGCCGGACGGCCGGCGCTCGTCACAGCGTGATCCGGCCCTCGACGGCGCGCAGGGCGATGTCCGTGCGGTACTGCGCGCCGTCCAGCCGGATGCCCTCGACCAGGGCGTAGGCGGCCGCGCGGGCGGCGGTCAGGTCGGCGCCGGTCGCGGTGACGCTCAGCACCCGGCCGCCGGCCGAGACCAGCTCACCGGCGGCGTTGCGGGCGGTGCCGGCGTGGATGACACCCGGGCGCTCGGCACCCTCGATGACGTCACCGGTCCGCGGCACGCCGGGGTAGTTGTGACCGGCCACGACGATCGTGATGGCCGAGCCGTCCTTCCAGCGCAGCGGGCCGTGCTCGGCCAGGGTGCCGGTGGCGGCCGCCTTCAGCAGGCCGGCCACCGGCGACTCCAGCAGGGCGAGCACCACCTGGGTCTCCGGGTCGCCGAACCGGGCGTTGAACTCGATCACCTTCGGGCCGTCCGGGGTGAGGGCGAGCCCGACGTAGAGCAGGCCGGCGAACGGGGTGCCACGCCGGCGCATCTCGGCCAGGGTCGGCTCCACGGTCTCCCGCAGCACCCGCTCGGTGAGGTCGGCCGGCGCCCAGTCCAGCGGGGCGTACGCCCCCATGCCGCCGGTGTTCGGGCCCTCGTCACCGTCGGAGAGCCGCTTGAAGTCCTGCGCCGGCATGAGCGGCGCCACCGCGGTGCCGTCGGTCACCACGAACAGCGAGACCTCGGGGCCGGGCAGGAACTCCTCGATGACGACCTTGCCGCACGCCTCGGCGTGGATCAGCGCCTCGTCCAGATCGTTCGTGACCACGACGCCCTTGCCGGCGGCCAGACCGTCGTTCTTCACCACGTACGGAGCGCCCAGCTCCTCGAGAGCGGCACGCGCCTCGGAAACGGAAGTGCAGGCGAACGAACGGGCGGTCGGCACCCCGGCGGCGGCCATCACCTCGTTGGCGAACGCCTTCGACCCCTCCAGCCGCGCGGCGGCGGCCGACGGCCCGAAGCAGGCGATGCCCTTGGCGCGCACCGCGTCGGCGACACCGGCGACCAACGGGGCCTCCGGGCCGATCACGACCAGATCAGCGCTCAACTCGACGGCGAGCGCCGCGACCGCGGCGGGATCGGTGGCCTCGACCTCGTGCAGCTCGGCGACCTGGGCGATGCCCGGGTTGCCCGGCGCGGCGGCCAGGAAGTCGACGGAGGGGTCGGCGGCGAACCCGACGGCAAGCGCGTGCTCGCGCCCACCAGAGCCGATCAGAAGTACGCGCACGACGGCCCATCCTACCTGCGTCACCGTCCAGTAAACTTCGGCAGTACCCGGGCTCCTCCAGGTACGACCTTGGGGAAAGGCAACGCTCAAAGTGCCGGTGATCGTGTTGGTCGGCGCCCAGTGGGGCGACGAGGGCAAGGGCAAAGCCACGGATCTGCTGGGTGACCGGCTGGACTACGTGGTCAAGTTCAACGGTGGCAACAACGCGGGCCACACCGTCGTCATCGACGGCGAGAAGTACGCGCTTCACCTTCTTCCAAGCGGGATCCTCTCCCCGAACGTCGTACCGGTGATCGGCAACGGTGTCGTCGTCGACCTCAACGTGCTGTTCCAGGAGATCGACGGCCTGGAGGCCCGCGGCATCGACACCTCCCGTCTGCGGATCAGCGCGAACGCGCACGTCATCGCGTCGTACAACCGGACCCTCGACAAGGTGACCGAGCGGTTCCTCGGGTCCCGCCGGATCGGCACGACCGGCCGTGGCATCGGCCCCACCTACGCCGACAAGATGAACCGGGTCGGCATCCGGGTGCAGGACCTCTTCGACGAGTCGATCCTGCGGCAGAAGGTCACGGCCGCGCTGGGCTTCAAGAACCAGGTGCTGTCGAAGATCTACAACCGCACCGGGGCGAAGGTCGACGACGTGGTCCAGGAGCTGCTCTCCTACGTCGACCGGCTGCGGCCCTATGTGGCCGACACCGCCCTGGAGCTGTCCCAGGCGATCGACGACGGCAAGGTCGTGCTCTGCGAGGCCGGTCAGGCCACTCTGCTCGATGTGGACCACGGCACCTACCCGTTCGTGACCAGCTCGAACGCGACGTCCGGCGGCGCCTGCACCGGCTCCGGCATCCCGCCGACCCGGATCGACCGGGTGGTGGCCGTGCTGAAGGCGTTCACCTCCCGGGTCGGCGAGGGCCCCTTCCCCACCGAGCTGCACGACAAGTGGGGCGACTACCTGCGTGAGGTCGGTCACGAGTACGGCACCACCACCGGCCGCCCGCGCCGGATCGGCTGGCTCGACCTGGTCATCGGGCGGTATGCGCAGCGCATCAACGGCGTCACCGACTTCGCGATGACCAAACTGGACAACTACGACGGGCTCGACGAGATCCCGGTCTGCGTGGCCTACGACGTGAACGGCGTACGCCACGACGAGATGCCGGTCAACCAGACCGATTTCCACCACGCCGAGCCGATCTTCGAGACGCTGCCCGGCTGGAAGCAGGACATCTCCGGCTGCCGCAAATTCGAGGACCTGCCCGCCGAGGCGCAGGCGTTCGTCGAGTTCGTGGAGACCCGGATCGGCGCCCGGATCTCGATCGTCGGCGTCGGTCCGGGCCGCGAGGCGGTCATCGAACGACACTCGGTGCTTGGCGGAAACTGATCATGTATGACGTAGTGCTTCTCAGCCTGACCGAGGGGTCGGGCGACGGCTGTGGTTCCGGCTCCGGCTCCGGCTGTGGCGGCTGCAACGCCGTCTGTTCCACCCCTCGGGACCCAGCGCCGGCCTGCGCGGACGCGCTCCGCGAGGCCGGCGCCCGGGTGGAGACCGTGCGGGCCGGTTCGGACCAGGAGATCGACGAGGTGCTGGCCCGTTTCGACGGCCCGGCCCGGCCGGACGGTCTGACCTGGCCGGACTCGGAGACCAAACTCAGGCTGGTGGTGGTGAGCGCCACCGACGGCCAGTTGCGCGCCGTCGTGCGCCGGCTGGTCCGGCGGTACGCTCCGCCGCCCAGCAAGCGGCCGGCCGACCTGGCCCCCGGCCGGACCGTGCCGGACCTGCCGCCGCTCGCGATCCTGCCGCTCGACCCGGACGACACCGAGGACCTGGCCGCCCAACTCGGCCTGCCCCGGACCCCGGCCGAGGTGGCCGCCGCTGTGATGAACGGCACGGTCCGCCGCCTCGACCTGCTGCGCAACGACGGCGGCTCGGTGACGCTGGACGGCGCGTTGCTCGGCGGCAGTGACGACGACGGCCGGGCGGTGCCGTGGCGTGCCCGGGTCGAGGTCGACGACACCGTGCTCACCGACGGCGAGGAGCCGGTGCTGGCCTGCGTGGTCGGCAACGCGGCGCGCTACGCCGAGTTCGACGGCCTGCGCCTGCTCGCCCAGGGCGACCCCACCGACGGGCGGGTCGAGGTCGCGGTGGTGGTCCCGGTCGTGGTCAAACAGCGTTTCAAAGGCACGAAGGTACGGGTGGAGGTGCGCCGCGCCCGGGGAAGAGCGGTGTCGGTGCTCCCCCGGGAGGGCGACCTGCGGTTCCTCGACGACGGGGTGGCAGGATCGACCAGCCGAAAGCGGTCCTGGTGGACAGAGCCGGGCGCTTGGGCGGTGTACGCGGGCTGACCTGCTGTGCCACCCTGGGGACGGAATTCGGCAAGATTCGGGGCAACACGGGGAGGTCTCATCCGTGGAGGAGCACGCCGACCGCGTCCACACTCCGGGCGGCGAGCCTGCCGCGCCGGCCCGGGACGTGGAGCCGTTCTGGGCCGATGAGCCCGAGACGCCGGTCCACGGCCGTGCCGTGCCGGTGGAGCGGACCCCACCGGTCGGGATGGTGCAGGTCGAGCCGGGGGTCTACCGGCCTTCCGGGGGCGCGTCCCTGCCACCCGGAGTGCACCTGCCCAGCCCGCGGACGCCGTCCGAGGATGCGCCGTGGCCCGGTCCCGAGCCGGTCTCGCCGGCCCCGGGCGAGGGCCACACCGTGGACTCACCGTGGGCGCAGCCGCCGCACCGCGCCCCGGCGCCGCCGACCCGGCCTGTCCCGGTCCAGCCGGTCGCACCTGTGTCGCCGCTCTCGGCTCAACCGGGCTGGCCCGACATGTCACCCCCGCTCTCGGCCCAGCCCGGCCCTGCGCAGCCCGTTCCCGCCCCGCCGGTCTCACCGCTCTCGGCTCAGCCCGGTTCTGCCGAGCACGGCCCCGCTGAACCTGTTCCGGTCCCGCCGGTCTCACCGCTCTCGGCTCAGCCCGGCCCTGGCCAGCCCATTCCGGCCCCGCCGGTCCCGCCGGTCTCGGCTCAGCCCGGCCCTGCCCAGCCCATTCCGGCCCCGCCGGTCTCACCGCTCTCGGCTCAGCCCGGCCCTGCCCAGCCCATTCCGGCCCCGCCGGTCTCACCGCTCTCGGCTCAAGCCGGCCCCACACAGCCCGTTCCCGCCCCGCCGGTCTCACCGCTCTCGGCTCAGCCGGCATGGCCGGACATGTCGCCTCCGATCTCGGCCCAGCCCGCTTGGCCCGGCCCGACACCGGAGCAAGCGGTCCCGGGCCAGCCCGCATGGCCCGGCCCAGCACCCGAGCAGCCGGTCTCGGCGAACCCGGTCCAACCGGTCTCGGCGAACCCGGTCCAACGGGTTTCCCCGGCGGCGGACGGCTTCGCCGTACCCCCGCTGTTGGGTCAGCCGACGCATCCGCAAGCCGCCCTCGGCGCACCGGCCACCACGGACGCCGCGCCTTGGCCGACACACCCGCAAGCCGCCATCGGGACGCCGCCCACAACGGACGCCGCGCCCTGGCCGCCGCGAAGCGCCGCCGAGGAGTTTCCGCCCGGCTTCCCGCCGCAGGCGGTGGGCCAGATGCCGCCGCACGGGGACATGCCGGTGCACACGACGCCGCTGCTGCCGCAGACCGGCCCGGCCGGGGCGCCCGCACCGGCGGAGGTGGATCCGTTCCAGGATCTGCTGTCCGAGGCGACGCCGACGGCGGAGGAGTTCGCCCGGCGGCGGCTGGCCAGGCCGGCCCATCAGAGTGCGACGATGGGCGCCCGGGCGATGCTGCAGAAAGGCATGTTCGGCCTGGTGAAGCTGTCTCCGGGACAGCGTGAGCTGGAGTACAAGCAGGACGTCGAGATGGTCCGCCGCAACTTCGGTGGGCTGCGCCAGGTCACCGTCGTCAATCCGAAGGGCGGTGCCGGGAAGACGGTGGCCGTGCTGCTGTTGGCGATGACGTTCGGGCAGAAGCGCGGTGGCTATGTGCTGGCCTGGGACAACAACGAGACCCAGGGAACGCTCGGCATGCGGGCGCAGCAGGACTTCCACGCCCGTACGGTCCGGGACATGATGCGTGATCTGCATCTCTTCCAGGGCGCGCAGGGCCGGGTCGGTGACCTGTCGCAGTATGTGCGGGCCCAGGGTGAGGGCATGTTCGACGTGCTCGCCTCGGACGAGTCGGCGACCGCCGGTGAGATGCTGACCGCCGACTCGTTCGCCGAGATCCGTGACGTGGTGAGCCGGTTCTACAAACTGATCTTCGTGGACACCGGCAACAACGTCCGCGCGGAGAACTGGCAGGCCGCCATGGACGCCACCGACCAACTGGTGATCACCATGTCGGCCCGTAACGACTCGGCCGAGACCGCGGCCCGGGCGCTCGACCATCTGGAGCAGAGTGGACGCCGGCGGCTGGTGCGCCAGGCTGTGACCATCGTCACCATGCCGCCGACCCGCAAGGACATCGACCTGCAGTGGATTCAGCAGCACTTCGCGGCCCGCACACGGGCGGTGCTGGTGGCGCCCTACGAGCGGCTGATCGACTCCGGTGAGCCGATCCGGTACGGCGAGCTCTCCACCAACACCAAGGACGCCTGGCTCAAGATCGCAGCCGCGGTGGCCGAAGGCCTCTGATCGAGGATGGACGGCGAGCGCCTACGGCGCCCGCCGTCGACCGGAACGGATCAGGTCAGGGCGTCGGCCGCCGCCGGATCGCTGTCCCGCAGGAACTGGGCGCAGCGGGCCGCCTCGTCCGCCTCTCCGATCGCCGCGGCGGCCTGCGACAGGACGTGCAGGCAGCGCAGGAAGCCCTGGTTGGGCTCGTGCGACCAGGGCACCGGGCCGTGCCCCTTCCAGCCGTTGCGGCGCAGCGCGTCCAGGCCGCGGTGGTATCCGGTGCGGGCGTAGGCGTACGCGGTGACCGGCTCACCTGCGGCGAGCGCCGCGGCGGCCAGGGGCGCCCAGGCGGCGCTGTAGGCGGGGTACTTGGCGGCGACCGCCTTGAAGGCATCGTCGGCGCCCGTGGCGGAGGCCTCGGCGAGAGCCTTGTCGGCTTCGGCGTCGGCGGGCAGGCGGGTGGCCGGCGGCTCGGGAAGGAGGTTCTGCATGACCCCATTCAACCCGCCCGGGCCGGCCACGTTCCCATCAAGACCGCGTTTCGCCGGATGAACAACGGATGATCAGTCCCAGGCCGCGCCCAGACGGAACAGCCGGTCGGCGTACTCGATCTGGGTCTGCCACCCGTTCGGCCACCCGGAGAGGCCGAGCGACGCGCCCGCGAAGGCTCCCGCCAGACAGGCGATGGAGTCGGAGTCGCCGGATGAGGCCGCGCCACGGCCGAGGACCGCGACCGGCTCGTCCGGGGAGATCAGATAGCAGTAGAGGGCGGTGGCCAGCGCTTCCTCGGCGATCCAGCCGGCACCGGTCGCCAGGCACGGGTCACCGGCATGATCGCCCGAGGCGAGCGCGACCCCGACCCGGTCCAGGGCGGCGGCGCACTCGTCCCAGCCCGGGGCGATGAATTCCTCCGGTGAGGCCGCCGCGGGGCGCTGCCACAGCTCCCCGAGCCAGTCGCCCCGATAGATCTTTCGCTGTTCGGCGCAGCGTTCCCGGAGCGCGGCCAGCAGATCGGCCGGCGCGAGGCCGTTTCGCAACCAGAGGCAGGCGTACGCGGTGAGCTCACTCGCCGCGAGCCCGGTCGGATGGCCGTGGGTGAGCGCCGCCTGGAACTGTGCCACCCCGGCCCGCTGGTCGTCGCTGAGGCCGGGCACCAGACCGACCGGGGTGACCCGCATGTTGGCGCCGCAGCCCTTCGAGTCGACCTGGGTGGCCTCAGTCCACGGCCGCCCGTCGGCGAGCAGCCCGATGGCACGCAGGCAGGTCATGCCGGGTGCACGATCGTTCTCCGGGCTGGCCGCCCAGGCCAGGAAACGCCGGCGCAGCACCGGTTCCAGGGCGTCCGGGGTGACGTCGGCTCCGACCTCGAGCAGTGCCTCACCGACCGCCAGGGCCATCTGGGTGTCGTCGGTCACCAGGGCTGGTTCGCCGACCAGCTGCCGTGGGCCGCCCGGACCGTACCTGGCGACGATCGACGCGTACTCCTGGAACTCGGTCGGTTTCCCGAGCGAGTCCCCATACGCCAACCCAAACAGTGACCCCGACGCAGCACGCATGCGGACAACTCTAGGTAGTGCGTCAACGGCGTGCTTCGTGCGCGCAAGATGGACGGCATGCCCGATCCGCTACAACCTGTCCTCGGCGGGGACGCGCCCTTCGACGCGACCGCCGACGAGATCGAAACCCGTGCCGAGCTGGACGTGCACCTGGCCAAGAACACCCTGGCCGGGCTGTGTGTCCTGGGACTTCGCCTGGACCGTGACCCGCCTGATCTGACCGGCACCGACGTTCGCGACACCGTCTTCGTCGGCTGTCATCTGGCCGGGGTGGAGGTGGAGGCCGACCTGATCCGGCGCGGGGCGCACGTGATCCCGCCGTTCGACGAGCGGCCCTATCCGACGCATCCGGCGCTGCTCTACACGGCCGAGGACCTGTCCGCCGGGTTCGCCGGGAACGGCTTCACCGGCATGTACGACACCGTCGTCTACGACCACTTCGTGGCGCACGGCGGCGCGGTACCGGACATCCGGGAGGCGATCGCCCAACGGCTGCACGACGCCGGGATCGACAACGCGCTCGGCAAGGCGCTCAACGCGTGGGTGTCCGCGTACGGGCCGGGCGGCGCGATCGGGATCATGGGCGGGCACGCGGCGCCACGGGGCTCGGAGCCGTACCGGATGGTCGCGGCGCTGGCCCGCCGCCTGGCCGCCGCCGGACGGCTGATCGTGACCGGTGGCGGCCCGGGTGTGATGGAAGCCGCCAACCTGGGCGCCTACTTCGCCTCGTTCCCGGAGAACGATCTGGCGGCCGCGATCGACCGGCTGTCCGTGGCGCCGGCGTTCCTGGACCACGAGCCGTACACGGCGGCCGCGCTGTCCGTGCGGGCCACCTACCCGCTGCCGCCGCTGGACGTGGCCGGCCGGCTTCAGCACGGCGGCCTGGCCCTGCCCACCTGGCTGTACGGTCACGAGCCGGCCAACCTGTTCGCCGGCCAGATCGGCAAGTACTTCTCCAACGCGGTGCGGGAGGACTCGATCCTGCGGCTGTCGCGGGGCGGGATCGTGTTCGCGCCGGGCTGGGCCGGAACGGTGCAGGAGATCTTCCAGGCGGCGACGAAGACGTTCTACGCTACCGACGGACCGTCCGGGGCGTATGTGTTCCTCGGTGTGGAGCACTGGTCCGCGCTGCCCGTCACGGATCTGCTCGGGTCGCTGCTGGCCCGTTCCCCGCACGGCGACCAGTCCGGTCTGGTCGTCGTCACCGACTCGCTGGACGAGGCCATGGAGGCCCTCTCACCTGCGTCTTCCTGAAGTGGCGGTGGTGCCGCACACTGCAGCCATGGATCTGGGCGTGTGCATCTTCGTCGTCATCGCGTTGTTCGCGGTCCTGCTGGTGTTCAAGGTCGTCAAGCACAACACGAGGGCCGCCTACCGGCAGGGCCGGTACGGCAAGTCCGGGTCCGGCGCCAACGGCCCCTGGCTGGCGACCTCCTACTTCCAGCAGCAGCACCGCGACGGCAGCAGCCCGTCGGACGACCAGTCGTGGAGCGACAGCGGCTCATCGTCGAACGACGGTGGCGGCTGGAGCGGCTGGGGCGGCGGCGACAGCGGCGGCGGCTGGGGCGGTGGCGGCGACAGCGGCGGCGGCTGGAGCGGTGGTGGCGGCGACGGCGGCTCGTCCGGTGGCGGCTACTGAGCTCTACGCGACGTGCACGCGCCGCCAGTGCGCTGCGGGCAGGTCGGCTTCGGGGACGTCGGTGATGCCGTTCTCGTCCATGGCGTTGTAGATCGCGAGGCGCGCGCCGTCGAAGAGGAATTCGACGGCGTGCAGCACGCGGGGCCGCCAGTCGGCCGAGGTGGTCCGCTCGATGACGTTGACCGCCCGCAGCGGGCGGCCGCGGGCGTTGCGCAGCGCGGCGTGCGGATCGGAACGCCAGTCGAAATGGTCGTACCAGTCGACCGGCAGCGACATGTCGATCTGGTCCCAGGTGATCGCACACTCATCGAACTTACGGTGAGTGATCTCCACGCGACTCAGTCCGAAGTCGAGGATCACCGGGCCGTCGGCGAACCAGCCGCGCTCGGCGACATCCCACATGAGGTGACTTGATCGCAGCTTCCGGCCGATGAGCCGCACGAACATGTGTCGATGGGTCGCGGCGAGGGCCTCGGCATCGTGATGCCACTCGGGTTTCCAGCCCTCGATACCGAGCACGACCACCGTCCCGCCGATCTTGACGGCACGATGGTACCCATACCGCTGCGTAACCCTGCAAGACAACGACGGCCGGTCCCCGCCAACGGGGACCGGCCGTGGCCGTTCGATTACTTCGAGAGAGTGGTGCCGGTCGAGCGAAGGTGCTCGCAGGCCTCGACGACCCGCTTGGCGAGACCGTTCTCGGCCAGCTTGCCCCAGGCGCGCGGGTCGTAGGCCTTCTTGTTGCCGACCTCGCCGTCCACCTTGAGCACACCGTCGTAGTTGCGGAAGAAGTGGTCCGCGACCGGGCGGGAGAACGCGTACTGCGTGTCGGTGTCGATGTTCATCTTCACCACGCCGTAGTCCAGAGCGCCGTGGATCTCCGACAGCAGCGAACCGGAGCCGCCGTGGAAGACCAGGTCGAGCGGCTTCTCCTTGCCGTACTTGGCGCCGATCGCCTCCTGGATCTCCTTGAGGATCTCCGGGCGGAGCTTGACGTTGCCCGGCTTGTAGACGCCGTGCACGTTGCCGAAGGTGAGGGCGGTCAGGTAACGGCCCTTCTCGCCCAGGCCCAGGGCGGCGGCGGTGGCCAGGCCGTCCTCGACGGTCGAGTACAGCTTGTCGTCGATCGCGGCGGAGACGCCGTCCTCCTCGCCACCGACGACGCCGACCTCGATCTCCAGGATGATCTTGGCGGCCGCGGCCTTCGCCAGCAGCTCCTCCGCGATCTGGAGGTTCTCTTCCAGCGGCACGGCCGAGCCGTCCCACATGTGCGACTGGAACAGCGGCGCCTGGCCCTTGGCGACCCGCTCCGCGGAGATGTCGAGCAGCGGGCGGACGTAGCTGTCCAGGTGGTTCTTCGGGCAGTGGTCGGTGTGCAGCGCCACGTTGATCGAGTACTGCTTGGCGACGTGGTGGGCGAACTCGGCCAGCGCCACGGCGCCGGTGACCTTGTTCTTGATGGTCGGGCCCGAGACGTACTCGGCACCACCGGTGGAGATCTGGATGATGCCGTCGCTGCCGGCCTCCGCGAAGCCCTGAAGGGCCGCGTTGAGGGTCTGCGAGGACGTCACATTGATCGCCGGGTATGCGAACGCGCCAGCCTTGGCGCGATCGATCATTTCGGCGTAGACCTCGGGAGAAGCGATAGGCATCGGTGCGCTCCTTGCTCTTTGGTACGGGCAGCAGAGGGCAGGACCGCGCTGTCCTCCAGCAGGCAGTATTCCGCAGTCGCGTTGCGTAGCGGAAATCACCCCGAAATCCGTACGGGAATAGCGACACTCCTGCCGTAAGCAGGCACTTCACAGCGGCCTGTGTGCACAGTTCAGGGCCGGATCGCGGCGACTGCGGCCCCTTGTTCCTCTTGCGCTCGGTGGCTGCTGCCGTCCCGTAACGGCGGGAAAGGCCCCTGGTGTCGCCACCGGCCACCTCGACCGGCCCGCCGACGGTTGGCAATGTGTTCTACGCCACATCACCGCCCGTCGCCTTCACTCACTCACCGCGATCGCTTCCCCCCGACGGCCCGGGGCGCCCACACCCCATCGCGCGGACGTACCTCGGTGAGAAAGGTGCTACCTGCCCGTTTGTGCGGCATCAGAGCCGGGCAACGCGCACCATGGAAGTGAAGCCACCCAGCCGTACCGACATCTGCCCGTCCACCCCGAAGCCGAAAGCCGCCGAGAACGGAAGGGAGCCGAGGATGACGCACCCGACGCACGAGATCGACCTGGAGACACCCGAGGTCGACGCGGCCGAACAGGCGATGGTCGCGGTCCCCAGCTGGCAGGACGACGCGGACGACGAGCGGCCCATCGCCGCCGATGTCGACAGCGCCCCCGAGCAGGACCGCATGGTCGAATTCGACGACGACTACCGTTGACCGGCGCTCACCGGTCGACGTGATCCGGGTGGGCCGCCACCCACTCGGCCATCCGGTCGTCCCGGAGCGCCGCGAACAGGCTCGGCCCGACCTCGGGATAGATGGCCTCCGTTTTGGCGCCCTCCAGCCCCCCGGCCGCGGACTTCGCGCCGATGCCGATGAGTTCCGGTTTCTCGAGCGAGGCCGCCACCCCGAGCAGGGCGAGCGTGTCGCCGTCCACCCGGAGCCCGCTCCCGGCCCGGGACAGCAACGCCCGCAACTCGGTGAGCTCCAGCCCGTCGGCCATCACCTTGCCGGCCAGCAACCGAAGGTAGGCCCGATTGTTGAAGTCGCGGTCATAGGAACCGTTGGTCAACCGGTAACGCCCTTGCAGGAGCGGGCCGACCTCATCGGCGCCGATGTCCTGGCAGCCGGCCGGGATCGCCTTGCGCCCGCTGTGGGCGGGGATCCCCTGCTTGACGCACATGGTCACCGCGCCCACCGCCTCGGCGACCTTGCGCAGGGCCGCCATCTCGACCACCACGGTCGCGTCGACGTCGACCCCTGTCAGATCCGCCACGGCGTCACGGGTCAGTCGTGGGCCTCCCCGGAGCAGTGTCTCGTAGAGTTTCATCGAGGGACGGCCGTCGTCGAGGAGCATGCCGCCGCGTGGCAGGCTCACCAGATAGGCCTGCTTCCGGTCGGCCGTCAGGTGCAGCAGCATCACGGTGTCGGCCAACTGGGTCTGCGCCGACCGGCCGGCGCGGTGGTCACTGCCGATCAACAGCACGTCGACCGGGCCGTCGAGCGCCGCCGCGCCGGTCGTCGCCGGCAGGATCACGGCCGGGACGGCGTGCCGGGCCGACTCGGACACCACGATCGGCACGGTCACACCGGCCAGCGCGACCACGGCGGCCGCACCGGCGGCCCGGCGCCACATCCGCCGACGCCTCGCCCGCACCCAGGCGAAATCGATCCTCTGCCGCACCGGCCCCGTCGCCGGGGTCATCGCCTCGTGCCGCTCGAAGGCGGCCCGCAGCTCTTCCTCGATCTTGCTCATAGGGTCTCCACCAGTTCCGCCCGGAGTGTGCCGAGCCCTCGCGAGATGGACGAGCGGACCGTGCCGACCGCGCAGCCGAGGATGTCGGCGATCTCCTGATCGGGCAGGTCCTCGTAGTAGCGCAGGACGAGCGCGGCCCGCTGGCGGCGCGGAAGCTTGGCGAGCAGGCTCCACATGCGGTCGCGCTCGGCGCTCTCGTCGGCATGGTCGGAGGTGACTGGGACCGAGTCGTCCAGGTCGGGCCACAACAACACCCGCCGCCACCATGAGCCGCGGCGCATGTCGATGAACTGATTGGTGAGGATCTTGCGCACGTAGCCGTCCGGCGAATCGGTGCGCGACACCTTCGTCCAATGCAACTGAACTCGGACCATGGTCTCCTGGACCAGGTCCTGAGCGGTCGTCGGGTCGCCGGTCAGCATGACGGCATAACGCAGGAGCGCGCTGAGCCTGCTGTCGGCGAATTCCTCGTAGGTCACGGTCACCTCCGCCCGTACGACGGGACCGGGCACCGGAATCATTGCGGCTGTGGGCAACTCGCAAATCGATCGCCGCTCCGGTGTTCGGCTGTCAGGATCGACCCGTGCTGCTCACGCTGACGACCACCCACCGGCCCGCCACCGATCTGGGCTACCTGCTGGTCAAGCATCCTGGCAAGGTGCACTCCTTCGATGTGCCCACCGGCACGGCGCACGTCCTCTACCCGGAGGCGGAGGAGGACCGCTGCACCGCCGCGCTCCTGCTGGACGTCGACCCCCAGCGGCTGCGCGCGCAGCGCGACGCGTTCGAGCTGAGTCAATATGTCAACGACCGGCCCTATGCGGCCTCCAGCCTGCTGGCGAGCGCCCTGGCCAAGGTGTTCCGCAGCGCCCTGCGCGGCGCGTCGAAGGACCGGCCCGAGCTGGCCGCCACCCCGATCCCGCTGGAGATCCACGTGCCGGTGCTGAGGGGCACCCCGGCGCTGGTGGAGCGCCTGTTCACCCCGCTCGGCTGGCGGGTGACGGCGACGCCGGTCCCGTTCGAGCCGGAGATCGGCGGCGACAGCCGCTATGTCGACGTCCGCCTCTCCGGGGTGCTGCGGGTCGCCGACGCGCTGAACCATCTGTATGTGCTGCTTCCGGTGCTGGATGACGGAAAGCACTACTGGGTCGCTCCGGACGAGATCGAGAAGCTGCTGCGCTCCGGCGAGGGCTGGCTCGCCGCTCACCCGGAGAAGGTGCTGATCGCCCGGCGCTATCTGGCCCACCGCCGGTCGCTGGCCACCACCGCGCTCCAGCTGCTGGAGGCGGATCAGCCGGTCACCGAGGAGGAGGCCGAGCTGCCGGTGGCCCGTCGTGCCCCGCTGGCCGAGCAGCGCCGTGACGCCGTGCTGGCCGCTCTCTCCGAGGTGGGTGCGTCTCGTGTGCTCGATCTGGGCTGTGGCGGGGGCGCGCTGTTGACGGCGCTGGTCAAGGACCGGGGCCTCACCGAGATCGTCGGCGCCGACGTGTCCACCCGTTCCCTGGAGCAGGCGGCCCGCCGGCTCCGGCTGGACCGGCTGCCCGACCGGCAGAAGGATCGGATCAGGCTGATCCAGACCGCGCTGACCTATCGCGACGACCGGTTGCGCGGCTTCGACGCCGCGGTGCTCATGGAGGTCATCGAGCACGTCGACCTTCCCCGGCTGCCCGCCCTGGAGGCCGCCGTCTTCGGGCACGCGCGGCCCGGCGCCGTGATCGTGACCACACCGAATGCGGAGTACAACGTGCACTACGAGGGCCTGACCGGGATGCGGCACTCGGACCACCGCTTCGAGTGGACCCGTGCCGAGTTCGCGGCCTGGGCCGAGTCCGTCGCCGCGACACACGGCTACACGGTGACGATCCGCGGGGTCGGCGAGGCCGACGAGACCACCGGCACGCCCACCCAGCTCGCCCTCTTCAAGATTTCGGAGGTGACCGCATGATCCTCGACGTTCCCGAGCTGTCGCTCGTGGCCCTGGTCGGCATCTCCGGTTCCGGCAAATCGACCTTCGCGGCCAAACACTGGAAGCCGACTCAGGTCCTCTCCTCGGACTTCTTCCGTGGTCTGGTCGCCGACGACGAGAACGACCAGTCCGCCTCGGCCGACGCGTTCGAGGTGCTGCACTACGTGGCCGGCAAACGGCTGGCCGCCGGTCGGCTGACCGTGGTGGACGCGACGAACCTCCAGACCCACGCCCGGGCCGGCCTGGTCAAGGTGGCCCGCGAGCACGACGTGCTGCCGGTGGCGATCGTGCTGGACGTGCCGGAGTCGCTGGCCTGGGAGCGCACGCAGGCCCGCGAGGACCGTGTCTTCGGCCGCCAGGTGGTCAGCCGGATGCACCGCGACCTGCGGCGTTCCCTCGGACAGCTGGCCCGGGAGGGCTTCCGCAAGATTCACGTGCTGCGCGGAGTCGACGAGATCGCCGCCGCCGAGATCCGGTACGAGAAGCTCTTCAACGACTTGAAGACCGAGCACGGGCCGTTCGACATCGTCGGTGACGTGCACGGCTGCCGCGCCGAGCTGGAGGCGCTGCTCGGCAAGCTGGGCTGGCAGCTGACCCGCGACGACCACGGCCGGCCGGTGGACGCCGTGCATCCGGAGGGCCGCAAGGCCGTCTTCGTCGGTGACCTGGTCGACCGCGGCCCGGACTCGCCGGGTGTCCTGCGGCTGGTCATGGGCATGGTGGCGTCCGGGCACGCGATCTGTGTGCCGGGCAACCACGAACAGAAGCTGGCCCGCAAGCTGAACGGGCGCAACGTCCAGCTGACCCACGGCCTGCCGGAGACCCTGGAGCAGCTGGCGGCCGAACCGGACGAGTTCGTCACCGAGGTGCGAGCCTTCATCGACGGCCTGGTCAGCCACTACGTGCTCGACGACGGCAAGCTGGTGGTGGCGCACGCCGGCCTCAAGGAGGCCTACCACGGGCGTGCCTCGGGCCGGGTGCGCAGCTTCGCGCTCTACGGCGAGACCACCGGCGAGACCGACGAGTACGGCTTGCCCGTCCGCTACCCCTGGGCCCGGGAGTACCGCGGCTCGGCCGCCGTCGTCTACGGCCACGTGCCCACCCCGGCCCCGGAGTGGATCAACAACACCATCTGCCTGGACACCGGCTGCGTCTTCGGTGGCGCGCTCACCGCACTGCGCTGGCCGTCGCGCGAGCTGGTCGCCGTGCCGGCCGCGCAGGAGTACTACGCGCCGGTCCGGCCGCTGTTCACGGCCACCGCCAAACCCGATCAGGGCCTCGACATCGCGGATGTCACGGGCCGCCGGCACATCGAGTACGGGTACGGCCGAACGACCGTCCCCGCCGAGAACGCGGCCGCCGCCCTGGAGGTCATGGGACGTTTCTCGGTCGACCCGGAGACCCTGGTCTGGCTGCCGCCCACGATGGCGCCGTGCACGAGCTCGACCGTGGAGGGCTACCTGGAGCATCCGTCCTCCGCCTTCGCCGACCTGCGCGCCGCCGGGGTGGACCGGGTGGTGTGCGAGGAGAAACACATGGGTTCCCGCGCCGTGGTGCGGGTCTCCGTCTCCGGTGAGGGTGACGCCATCTGGACCCGGACCGGCCGGCCGTTCTTCGGCCCGGAGCTGGACGAGCCGCTGCTGACCCGGGTCCGGGCCGCGGCCGCCCCGCTCTTCGCCGAGTTGGACACCGGCTGGCTGCTGCTGGACGCCGAGTTGCTGCCCTGGTCCGCCAAGGCGGGCAGCCTGATCCGGGATCAGTACGCCGGGGTCGGCGCGGCCGGCCGGGCCGCGCTGCCCGCCGCGCTGGCGATGCTGGAGCAGGCGGCCGGGCGTGGGCTCGACGTCGGCGGGCTGCGGGACCATCTGGAGCTGCGGGCAGCCGAGATCGAGGGGTATTCGGCGGCCTACCGGGCTTATGTGAAACCGACCGACGGCCTGACCGGGGTCACCCTCGCTCCCTTCGCCGTACTGGCGGGCGCCGGCGTCTCGTACGCGAAAAGGGACCACGACTGGCATCTGGCGCTGGCGGACCGCCTGGTCGCGGCAGACCCGGAGCTGTTCACGCCCACCCGGCGGATGCTCGTCGATCTGGCCGACCCGGCAGCGGAGGCCGCCGCCACCGAGTGGTGGCTGACCCTGACCGCGGCCGACGGCGAGGGCATGGTGGTCAAGCCGTGGGCGGGGCTGGCCGTGACCGACGAGAAAGGCCGCCTCGTGCAGCCGGGCGTGAAGTGCCGCGGCCGGGAGTACCTCCGGATCATCTACGGCCCGGAGTACACCCGGCCCGAGCAGCTGGCCCAGCTCCGCCAGCGCAACCTGGGCCGCAAGCGGTCGCTGGCGTTGCGCGAGCACGGGCTCGGCCTGGCGGCGCTGGACCGGCTGGCCGAGGGAGCCCCGGCCTGGCGGGTGCATGAGCTGGTCTTCGCGATTCTGGCAGCCGAGTCGGAACCGGTGGATCCTCGTTTGTGACTGCTCGGTTACTTTCTTGATAGCACAGCATTCGTACAGCTTCCGGCCGTGCAGAGGCCGGTACCCTGGCTCCTCGTGGACATCCATGCGCTCACGGAGCAGCTCGCCCTGAACCCGATGGACCCGAAGGACCTGCTTCAGGCCTTCGGGTTGCCGGGTGTCTTGGCCATCCTCTTCGCGGAGACCGGCCTGCTGGTCGGCTTCTTCTTCCCGGGGGACTCGCTGCTGTTCCTGGCGGGCGTGGCGGCCTCCTCGGTGGCCGACTCGATCTTCGGTGAGGGCGCGAAGCTGTCCATCGTGGGTCTGCTGATCGGCGCCCCGATCTGTGCCGTCATCGGCGCCCAGTTCGGGCACTGGCTGGGCGCGAAGTACGGGCGCCGGATGTTCGACAAACCCGATTCGAAGCTCTTCAAGAAGGAGTACGTCGAGAAGGCGGAGTACTACTTCGAGAAGTTCGGCCCGGCCAAGGCCGTGGTGCTGGCGCGGTTCATCCCGATCGTGCGGACGTTCCTCAACCCGGTCGCCGGCACGCTGGGCATGCCGGCCCGCCAGTTCCTGATCTGGAACATCGTCGGCGCCGTCCTCTGGACCGACGGCATCATCCTCGTCGGTTACCTGCTGGCGCAGCAGATCTACGACGCCATCGGCGACCAGATCGACCACTACATCCTGCCGGTGGTCGCGCTCATCATCCTGATCTCGGTGCTGCCGATCGGCATCGAGATCCTGCGTGAGCGCAAGGCCAAGAAGCAGGGTCTGCACAAGGGGCCGGAGCCGGCGACCGCCATCGGGATCGTCGCCGCGGCCAGCGTGGCGGGCATGGCCGACGCCGCCCGGCACGAGTTCCAGGAGTTCCAGGAGCACCACCAGGTGCCGCAGCAGCCGGGCCACCCGTACCAGCAGGGTTACCCGCAGCAGCAGCCCGCCTATCCGCCGCAGCCGGGTTACCCCCATCAGCAGCCCGGCTACCCACCGCAGCAGCAGACGTACGGGCAGCCCGGCTTTCCGCCACAGCACGAACAGCAGCACTACCCGCCGCAGCAGTACGGTGCTCCGTACGGCCAGCAGCAGCCCTACGACGACCAGCAGCAACACTGGCCGCGCGGCTGAACGGAGAAACACGGAAGGCCGGCTCCCGGGATCGGGGCCGGCCTTTTCCGTGTCCGGTTACACCGTTACGGCGGTGGATCGGGAGAGCCGCTCCAGGAATTCCTCCGGGCAGTCCCGAAGGTTCTCCAGCCGGCCCGCGGTGAGCGCCCGGTAGGTGAGCGATGCCGCTTCCTCCAGATTGCGGGCCCGCTTGTGTGCGATCTCCACGGAGTCGCCCATCACCACGCACCCGTGCTGGCTGAGCACCAGGCAGTCGGTGCCGTCGGCGGCCATCGCGGCGGTGAGAGCGGCCAGCTCGGTGCTGCCCGGCAGCCGGAACGGCACGGTCGACACCCGCCGCAGGTAATACGCGTGATCGGTGGTCACGATCCGGATGTGCTCGCCCAGCGCGTCCAGCAGGAGAGCCGTCTGTGGATGAAGGTGAACCACCGCGTTGATGTCGGGCCGGGCCCGGTAGAGCGCGAGGTGCAGAGCCAGCTCACTGGTCGGCTCGATTCGTGGCGGCGGCATGGTGCCGACGATGGCGGGTGCCCCGTCGGAGATCCGCACCGGCGCGAAGGTGTTCCGGCTCAGCCGGTCCAGCCAGGATCCACTCGCGGTGACCCAGATGGCGTCCTCGTCGGGGATGCGGGCGGACAGGTTGCCGCCCGATCCACACACGAGACCCGCCTGCACCACGTCGTAACCCACGTGCGCGAGCTGATCACGCAGGTCACCGGGGACGTAGTTCACCCGCTCCTCCTCAGGTCCGCCGGCCCAATCCGTTGGGCCGGGGTCCTCGGCCTGGCGCCACGCCCCGATAGTCAGTGACGCCAGGCGACTTCCGACGATTCAGCGGGCCTTCTTGGTGGCCCGCTTCCGCGGCGGCGTCAGCAGGTCGGCGATGGTGGCGATCGCGGTCGGCACCAGTCGGTAATACGCCCACACACCCCGCTTCTCCCGCTCCAGCAGACCCGCCTCCGTCAGGATCCGCAGGTGGTGGCTCACGGTCGGCTGCGAGAGGCCCAGGGGAGCCGTCAGGTCGCAGACGCACGCCTCACCGTCCGTCGCGGACTGGATAAGGCTCAACAGCCGTAGCCGAGCCGGGTCGGCGAGTGCCTTGAGCACTCCCGCCAGGCGCTCAGCGTCAGCGCGTTCAATTGGCTCGCCGGCAAGCGGCGAGATCTGAGGCATCGTCATTTCCGCCAACGCAGTTCCCACGATCTCCATCCTTCCACCAACTGCATCGATTCTCCTGCATGTGCGCAGGAACGAACCGGCTAACTTTCAGGCCGTAAGGCCGACATCGATCGCCGAGTCGGCCAGCCCGGACACCCTCACCGGTCCACCTTTCGTGCGATGACGACTTCGGTCTCTGCCTCCTGCAACGCCTCAGTCGCCTTCTGGTCGCTACCCATCCGTGTCGAGGTCTCGATCCCCGCCTCCGGAGTGAGTCGGACCACATTGTCAATTCGTCGATTGTTTCGGCCTACCGATCCTCGACGATGACTCGGCACGGAACGCGTCGAGGCCATCACGCCACACTGCGCGATCTCCGGTTCCCCACTCACCCCACGACCAGATGAAAGCACGACACCACGCTGCGCGACGGACAATTCAGTGATGAATTTACCCAGGTCGTGCCTTGCTCTCATGACATCGAGCGTACTGGCTGGACGGAAACCGGAAACTCTCCCCCCGGCGGGACGGAACGGAACGATTGACGCAGACCTTTGAGCCTTGCTGTAAAGAAGGTTTACTGATCTCACAACTGATCTCGACCCTCCCGCAGAGCATAGATGCTGCTCAAAGCACCTAACGTCTGCACCGTACCCGGGCGACCCTCAGGATCACCTGGTGACTGGGCTGTGAAGAGCCTGTGAAACCGCCTAATCACGTTTGTCCGTACGGGCGAAAACACCCACCGTCCGGCCGGTCTTGATCTATCCGGACAGCCGATCGAGTGACAGCGACAGAAACGGACCGTACCCGTTCGAGTGACCCACAGTCGTCGATACGGAACCGCTCACACCTACGGTCGTGACCAGTACTCGTCTTCCGGGTTCGGTTCCGACTTCCGCGGCGTAGGTTGATCCGGGAACTGATCGGGTTCGGACCGGCCAGTAACAAACGGCTGCGATTGTGGGGCAGCCCACTCCGTGGTTGACGCGACGATTTGACTCGGCGGCACAAAACCCGGCAGCGCGGTCCCCGCCGGCACCGTCCGGCCGAAGAACTCACCCGGAGCCGCCAGAAGCAGAACGCCCACTCCGAGGTACGCGATCAGCTGCGCGACGGCCACCACGACGTTCAGAACGATCCACCCTTCGGGGTACGCCTCGTTCAGCGCCTCACCCAGCGAACCCGGCGCCGCCTCGCCCGAACGCTGGACCGCGAGCACGACGAGCGTCCCGCAGCCGCCCAGGATGCCGAGGCCGCACACGCCCAGGGTCACCGCACGGGCCAGCCGGTTGCCGCGGCGCAGCGCGATCCCGAGCACCAGGAAGAGGGCAAGCACCAGCAGCGCCAGCACCAGAGCGAGCGCGGAGATCAGCCAGACCACGGAGATGAAGTTCTCAGACGTGTCGGAGCCCGCGGTGGCGTCCCGGAAACGGCTCACCACGGCTGGTGTGACCGCCACCATGCCGACCGCATAGGTGAGGCCCGCCGCGGCCATGGCCCAGAGCAGGGTCACCGCCAGAGTGACGGTGGTTGGCCGGCGGACCGCCGGGGGCGTGGCGGCGGGCGGAGGCTGGGCGGCGTACGACATCGATGGCTCCCGCGTGGTTCGGCTGGCAAGAACCTATCGTGTGACGGCCCCGGAAGTGGCCGGACCGGTCCATCCGGGTGGATGGACCGGTCCGGAACCGATCAGGTGGCGGGCCGCTGCGGCGGCTCGCCCTCCGATGCGCCACCGGAGGGCGGCTCCGGCGAAGGCTCCGGCGCGGCGGAAGCCGGCGGCGAGGCCGGCGAAGACTCCGGCACAGAGGGCGGTGCGGGGGGCGCCGGATAGGCCGACGGCCCCGGCACGGAAGCCGCCGAAGAATCCGGCACGAAGGGCGGCGCGGACGCCGGCGAAGAATCCGGCGCGGAAGCCGGCGGAACGTCCGGCGACCGCTCCGAGGGCAACGGCGCGGCCCACGGCGAAGGCGCGGCCCACGGCGAAGGCTCCGGCGGCAAGGCGGCGTGCGACGGCTCGGGGTTCGGCGACGGTGGCAAGGCGGCGGGCGACGGCTCAGGGTTCGGCGACGGCGGCAGAGCGGCGGGCGACGGCTCAGGGCCGGCCGAGGCCTCCTGCGGGGCGGCCCACGGATCGCTGGACGGCTCCAGCCCGGTCGACGGTGTGCTCCCCGGCTGACCGGGGTAGGGCGGCAGTCCGGGCGCGGGCTCCCCCGGTCGCCCGTACTGCTCGGGCGAGCCGAAGTGGCTGGGCGGCGGCGGATAGGTGGGCACACCGCTCGGGTACGGCGGCTGCACCGGGAAGGCCGGCGGTTGTGCCGGCGGCAACGGCGGCGGGTAGGAGACCTGGGCGTAGAACCCGGGCTGGGGCTGACCGGGGTAGCCCGGATGACCCGCCTGTCCAGGCGGGGGCGGGTATCCCGGTTGGACGGGGAACCCCGGATATCCCGGCTGCCCCGGGTAGGGCCCGAACGGCATGGCAGGGTTCCACGCCACCGGCCGGCGGAAGAACGCGTTCGACTGCGGAAGCGCGAGCAGAATGATCGCCCCGAGCAGCGCCAGCACGGTGACCACCGAGCTGACCAGGCCGAGCGCGTCGTACCAACCGGGCATCGCGGCCGCGACCTCCGCCTCGACCTGAGCCTGGTCGGTGGTCGACGGCACGGTCCCGCCGACCGCGGTGCCGGCGGCGGTGCCGCCGAGGCTGAGTGAGTTGCAGCACAGGCCGAGGCCCGCGATGACCCAGGTGGTGACCCGTGATCCGTTCTTTCCACGGTTGTTGAAGATCGCCAGCACGACGAGGCCGATCGCGATCAGCAGGTAGACGGACGCGGTGAGGATCAGCACGATGCTGATGAAGGTGCCGATCTCGCCGGGGACGTCGCTGGTGTCCATGGCGTCCTGGTACGCCTCCGTGACGGTGCCGATCATCGACACCACCAGGCCTGCGCTCAGCAACTGCATGGCCACGACGAGGTAAAGCAGCATTGATGAAGCGGTCACCACGACCGGTCGCGCCGGTTGCGGGTGGTGGCCCGGATATGTCGGTACGGACACACTGCCCTCCTATAGATCAATTCACGGTATCTGTCGGAGGCCAGATCACGCGACCGAGCCGCACCCTCCGCATCCATGTGGCAACATCAGGCACCGATGACCCCAAATGACCGTAAAACGTCGCTCGATCGGGGGGCGACGCGCCTGGACGGCGCCCCCTAGACTTCGATTCCGTGGCGCCCGACTGGAAGCAAGCAGCTCCAGCGGCACGCCGTGCCCGCACGAGTCGCCCGCCCCGCGCACACTTCCCCGGGGCCGAGGCAGACCGGCTGACGGTGCCATTCCGATTGCGCCGGCCGCGTGACCACACCGCGGCCGCCCCAGACCTGTTAAGGACCGGTGAGTCCCATGCCCCACGCCGACACCCTCGACGTCGTTCACCATGACGACACCCGGACGCGTTTCAAAGACGTCCGGTACCAACTCCATCGAGACGGCATACGGATCTGGTCCGCGGACGGCGAACACGCCATCACGGACGTTCTGATGACTCAGGCCTACCGGCAGCGGGAGGCGGACAGATGAGCGATGGGCCCCGGGGAAACCCGGGGCCCGTCTCCGTCAGAGGCCTCGGCGGACCGACAGGCCGTCCTTGCTTTCGCTCAGATCGACCGCCACGGTGTCACCGTCCCGGATCTCGCCGGACAGCAAGGCCTTGGCCAACTGGTCTCCGATCGACGACTGGACCAGCCGGCGCAGCGGCCGGGCGCCGTAGATCGGGTCGTAACCGTGCTCGCCCAGCCACTCCACCGCGGCCGGGGCGACCGCGAGGTCGAGCCGCCGCTCGGCGAGCCGGGCCCGTAGCCGTTCCAGCTGGATGTCCACGATCGCGGTCAGATCGCCCTTGGTGAGGGCGTGGAAGACGACGATGTCGTCGAGCCGGTTCAGGAACTCGGGCTTGAAGTGCGCCCGGACCGCGGCCAGCACCTCGTCGTGGCGCTCCTCGTCGCTCATGGTGAAGTCGGCGGTCGACGAGCCCAGGTTCGACGTGAGCACCAGGATGGCGTTGCGGAAATCGACCGTCCGTCCCTGGCCGTCGGTGAGCCGGCCGTCGTCGAGCACCTGGAGCAGCAGGTCGAAGACGTCGGGGTGGGCTTTCTCCACCTCGTCCAGCAGCACCACGCTGTACGGCCGGCGCCGCACCGCCTCGGTGAGCTGGCCGCCCTCCTCGTAACCCACGTAGCCGGGCGGGGCGCCGACCAGCCGGGCCACCGAGTGCTTCTCCCCGTACTCACTCATGTCGATGCGGACCATGGCCCGCTCGTCGTCGAAGAGGAACCCGGCCAGCGCCTTCACCAGTTCGGTCTTGCCGACGCCGGTGGGGCCGAGGAACAGGAAGCTACCGGTCGGCCGGTCCGGGTCGGCGATGCCGGCACGGGCGCGGCGGACCGCCCCGGACACCGCGGCGACCGCCTCGCGCTGGCCGATCACCTTGGCGGCGAGGGACTCCTCCATGCGCAGCAGCTTGGTGGTCTCGCCCTCCATCATCCGGCCGGCCGGGATGCCGGTCCACGAGGAGACGACCTCGGCGATGTCGTCGGCGCCCACCTCCTCCTTGACCATCGGTGGCTCGGTGTTCTCGTCCTCGGAGTCGGCCGCCGCCTGGATCTCCTTCTCCAGGCTGGGGATGACCTCGTAGAGCAGCCGGGACGCCTGGAGCAGCTCGCCGTCACGCTGGGCCCGCTCCTGCGCGGCCCGGGCCTCGTCGAGCTGCTTCTTCAGCTCACCCACCCGGTTGAGCCCGCCGCGCTCCCGCTCCCACCGGGCGTTGAGGGCGGTCAGGTCCTCCTCGCGGTCGGCCAGGTCGGCGATCAGGCGCTCCAGCCGGGCCACCGACGCCGGGTCGGTCTCCTTCTCCAGGGCGAGGCGCTCCACCCGCATCCGGTCGACCTGTCGCTGGAGCTGGTCCAGCTCGACTGGCCGGGAGTCGATCTCCATACGCAGCCGGGAGGCGGCCTCGTCGATCAGGTCGATCGCCTTGTCCGGCAGGAACCGGTCGCTGATGTAGCGGTCGGAGAGACTGGCGGCCGCGACCAGGGCGGCGTCGGTGATCTGCACGCGGTGGTGCGCCTCGTAACGGCCCTTGAGGCCGCGCAGGATGCCGATGGTGTCCTCCACCGTCGGCTCGCCGACCACGACCGGCTGGAACCGGCGCTCCAGGGCCGGGTCCTTCTCGATGTGCTCGCGGTACTCGTCGAGAGTGGTGGCGCCGACCATCCGCAGCTCACCGCGGGCCAGCATCGGCTTGAGCATGTTGCCCGCGTCCATCGAGCCCTCGCCCTTGCCGGCGCCGACGACCGTGTGCAGCTCGTCGAGGAACGTCACGACCTGCCCGTTGGAGCCACGGATCTCCTCGAGCACGCTCTTCAGGCGCTCCTCGAACTGGCCGCGGTACTGAGCGCCGGCGACCATTGCCCCGAGATCGAGGGAGACCAGCTTCTTGTCGCGCAGCGTCTCGGGCACGTCGCCGGCCACGATCCGCTGGGCCAGCCCTTCCACGATCGCGGTCTTGCCGACGCCCGGTTCACCGATCAGGACCGGGTTGTTCTTGGTCCGGCGGGACAGCACCTGCACCACCCGGCGGATCTCGGCGTCCCGTCCGATCACCGGGTCGATCTTGCCGTCGCGGGCCAGCGCGGTCAGGTCGACGCCGTACTTCTCCAGGGACTTGTAGGTCTGCTCGGGATCGGCCGTGGTCACCCGCCGGTCGCCGCCGCGCACCTGCGGGAACGCGTTGACCAGCGTGTCCTCGTCGGCACCGGCGTCCTTGAGCACCTGCGACACCGCGCCGCCGACCCGGGCCAGGCCGGCCAGCAGGTGCTCGGTCGACACATACTCGTCGCCGAGGGGTTTGGCGATCAGGTCGGCGGAGCCGATGGCGTTGACGAACTCGCGGGACAGGCCGGGCTCGGCGGTGCTGGCGCCGCGCGCGGACGGCAACTGCTCGATCGCGCGCACCGCGGCACGGCGGATGTCGGCCGGATTGGCGCCGACCGCCCGCAGCAGGGCGGTGGCGGTGGATCCGCCGGTGTCGAGCAGCGCCTGGAGCATGTGCCAGGGCTCGACCGTGGCGTGTCCGCGGCGGCCGGCGTCAGCGACCGCGGAGGTGATCACTTCTCGACTCTTGGTGGTCAAGCGTTCGGTGTTCATGAGCTCCCCTGCAGCCAACACACTTGAGCGTAGCGCGCTCAACTTTAGCGCGCCCGATCGAGGAGCCGTAACGTACGGAAAGTGAAGGCTTCTTTTCCGTTGTTCCGCCGCCTTCTCCCGCTCGGCCTGGTGTTCCTCACCTCGGGCATCGCGACCGCGGTGGTCGGCCCCTTCCTCGGACTCTTCCTCAGCACCGAGGTGCATGCCGACCCGGTCCAGACCACCGTCTTCCTGGTCGTCGCCTCGCTGTCCGGGGTGGCGATGTCGTCGGCCATCGGGCGCGTCTCCGACCGCTTCCCGATCCGCCGCGCGCTGCTCATCGCGGCCGCGCTGGCCGGTTTCGCCGCCAGCGGGCTCACCGCTTTCCTCCGGGACTACTGGATCCTGCTCGCGGTCACCGCGACGCTCACGGCCGCCGCCGGGGCGCTCTACCCGCAATCCTTCGCGTACGCCCGCCAAGTGCTGCAACGAGATGATCCGAAACGGACCGCCCTGGGGATCAGCACACTGCGCACCGTCTTCTCGATCGCCTGGGTGGGCGGCCCGTCGCTGGCCGCGCTGCTGCTGGACGCCGGTGACTTCCGCCACGTCTACGGCGCCGCCGCCATCCTCTATCTGCTCGCCGCCCTGGTCGCGGTCCGGTTCCTGCCGGAGGTGGAGGCACCGGCGGCGCCACGGGAGAAGGAGACGGAGCCCCCGGCCCGCGCGCCACGAATCCTGTGGCCGATCCTGTGCGGCTTCACCCTGCTCCAGACCACCATGGTCCTGGGCGGTCAGGTCATGCCGCTGTTCCTGAGCACCGAGTTGGCCGGGTCGGTCCGCGACGCCGGTTTGATCTTCGGACTGTGCGCGGCCCTGGAGATCCCGTTGATGCTGGGCTTCGGGGTGCTCTCCACCCGTGTCCCGCTGCGCCGGATCATCCTCGGCGGCGCCCTGTGCGCGGTCGGGTACCAGTTCGTCGTGGCGACCGCGTCGTCGGTCGGCACGCTGGTCGCGGCCCAGATCCTGAACGCCGTCTTCATCGCCGCGGCGTCCGGGCTCGGCATCACCTACGTACAGGATCTGATGCCGCGGCAGCCGGGACGGGCCACGACCATGTTCACCAACACCTTCCCGATCGGGCAGGTCCTGGCGGCGCCCCTCTTCGGGCTCTCCCAGCAGTACGGTTTCCGGCTGGCCTACGGCATCAATCTGGGTCTCAGCGTGGCGGGCCTGATCCTGCTGTTGCTGGTCCGGCCGCGGCGGGCACCGGCGGCGCTGCCGGTTCGTCCGGTTACCGACGCGACACACCAGGCTGAGGGCTAACGTAGAGATCGTGCGCGTACGGGTGGAACAGACTCCGCTGCCGGGAATCGGCGTCCGCCATGACCTGGTGACCACGTCAGGTCGTACGGTCGGGGTGGTCTCCCACCGCAACGGCCGCCGCGACCTGGTCCTGTACGACGTGGACGATCCCGATTCGAGCCTGGCCTCGATACCGCTCACCGACGACGAGGCGGAAGCCCTCGCCGACGTGCTCGGCGCCTCGCTGATGCTGGGTCAGCTGGCCGGCCTGCGGCAGCAGGCGGCGGGCCTGCTCACCGAGCAGATCGCACTGCCGGCCGGCTCCCCGTTCGTGGGGCGGGAACTCGGCGACACCCGGGCCCGTAGCCGGACCAGCGCGTCGATCGTGGCCGTGCTGCGTGATCGCGAGGTGATCGCCTCGCCCGGCCCGTCGTTCAAGTTCGAGGCGAACGACGTGGTGGTCGCGGTCGGGACACGGCACGGCCTGGACGGCGTCACCGCCATCCTGGCCGGCGACGACGACGGCTGACCGGCCGTGCAGCACCACACGACGATCCTGCTCATCGAGATCGGCGCGCTCCTGTTCGGCCTCGGGATGCTCGGTCGGCTGGGTCGTCGTTTCGGGCTGTCCCCGATTCCGCTCTATCTGCTGGCCGGTCTGGCGTTCGGTCAGGGTGGCCTGGTGCCGCTGTCGGCGAGCGAGGAGTTCATCGCGATCGGCGCCCAGATCGGGGTGATCCTGCTTCTGGTCATGCTGGGTCTGGAGTACTCGGCCGACGAGCTGATCGGCAACCTGCGCTCGGCGGCGCCGGCCGGCCTGATCGACATGCTGCTGAACGCTCTGCCGGGGGCGGGTTTCGCGCTGCTGCTCGGCTGGGGCTGGGAGGCCGCGCTGGTGCTGGCCGGCATCACCTGGGTGTCCTCGTCCGGGGTGATCGCGAAGGTGCTGGGCGATCTCGGCCGGGTCGGTAACCGGGAGACGCCGACGATCCTGTCGGTGCTGGTCATCGAGGATCTGGCGATGGCCTTCTACCTGCCGGTGGTGACCGCCGTGCTGGCCGGGCTGGGCCTGGCGAACGGGTTGAGCACGCTCGGGGTCGCGGTGGTCACGGTGGTCGCGGTCCTGGTGGTGGCCCTCCGGTACGGCGGTGAGATCAGCCGGTTCATCTCGGTGAAGGATCCGGAGGCGCTGCTGCTCAGCGTCCTGGGGCTGACCCTGTTCATCGCCGGGGTGGCCGGCGAGCTGAAGGTCTCCGAGGCGGTCGGCGCGTTCCTGGTCGGCATCGCCATCTCCGGGCCGGTGGCGCACCACGCCACCCAGATCCTGTCGCCGCTGCGTGACCTGTTCGCCGCGGTGTTCTTCGTCTTCTTCGGGCTCTCCACGAACCCGGCCGACATGCCGCCGGTGCTGCTGCCGGCGTTCGCGCTGGCCGTGCTGACCATGTTGACCAAGGTACTGACCGGTTATCTGGCGGCCGGCCGGGCCGGCATCGCGCTGCCCGGCCGGATCCGGGCCGGTCTGGCCCTGATGCCCCGGGGCGAGTTCTCCGTGGTGATCGCCGGTCTCGCGGTGGTGTACGGCGTCGACGCGCGACTGGCGCCGCTGGCGACCGCCTACGTGTTGATCACGGTGGTGTCCGGCCCGATGCTGGCTAGATTGACCGATTACGCGTGGTTCAAGGAGCTGATCCGGAAGCGGATAGCGGCCCAGCGGGCCGCCCAGAAACCCCTGCCGTCCGCGGAGTGACCTGCGCCCCCACAGATAGAGCCTAAAGTTACTGTCCGGTATCTGAATGTGAGCCCTTGACACTTCCGTAGCGGCACGTCACACGCTACCGTTGCGCGGCGACGACTCTGAGTATTGGGACGTTCGACACTGTGGCCGGTAAGTGATGTCGGCCTGGTTGCGAACGGTTGAGTGAGGCGGCGGCGTGAGCGTGCGTGAAGCTACATTCCTCGGTTTCGGCAATCCGGTCGATCCCCGACCCGACGAGCTGCAGACCTGGGCATACAACCCTGAGTCGGTCCCGTTGAGCACCATGCCGAAGGACTGGGATCTCCTGATCTCCGGCGATGTGCTCGGCCCGACGCTGTTCGAACTCGCCATGGACCGGCAGTGCCCGGCCCGGCGGTTCGCGCAGCACTGTATGTACATCTACGCCGCGGACGGGGTGCGGCAGAACGCGAGCGGGCAGCGGAAGCGCCGGCTCAAGAAGTTCATCGAGCGCGCGGAGCAGGTCGGCGACGAGCCGATGCAGATCTGGGCGCACAACTGCCGGGTTCTGATGACCCGGCCCGAGCTCTTCGACCATCACGACTGGATGGAGGGCGGCCTGGTGCGCTACCCGCGCCGACTGGGCCTGTTCAATCGCCGCTGAGTACGCGCAGTATTCACGCGGTCACTACGTGCTGTAGCGGCGGCCCGGATCCCGGGCCGCCGCTGTCATTTACCCGGAGAACGACGCGGACGCCACACGACCAGGGCTGTCGAGTGGGTCTCCTGGCGCACCAGGTCCCGGCCCGCGTACGGGCTGCTCATCGCTTCCATCTGAGCGATCCGGGTGTACGCCGCCTCGAGTTGCTGTTCGAGCTCGGCCACCCGCTGCTGGAGATCGCCGACCAGGTGCTCGAGGCCGATGATGCGCTTGATGCCGGCCAGGTTGACGCCGTCCTCCTGGCTGAGTCTCTGCACCTCACGCAGCAGTGCCACATCGCGCTCGCTGTAGCGTCGGCCGCCGCCGCCGGCCCGGCCGGGCTGGACCAGGCCGAGCCGGTCGTACTGCCGAAGGGTCTGCGGATGCATCCCGGCGAGCCGGGCCGCCACCGAGATGATCAAAACCTTCGCATCTGAGGACTGTTCCATCGAGATGTTGATCTCTTCGTACATGTACCACCTCCCGAGACGGGGTCCCTTCAGACGCGGCTCAACCGGCCCGGCGCAGGCGGGCGTCGAGCCGCTCCCGCGCAGGCGGTGGGGTGAGCTTCGCGAATTTCTCCAGCGCGTCCCGGGCCTCTCCGGTGACGGTCGCCGGAATCTGCACATCGACGGTCACGATCAGATCGCCGGCCTGGCCCTCCTTGCGGGCCACGCCCTTGCCCCTGGCGCGCAGCTTCCGGCCGCTCGGGGTGCCCGGCGGCACACGCAACGTGACCGGCACGTCCAGCGTCGGCACCTTCAGGTCGGTGCCCAGCACGGCCTCGGCGATCGTGATCGGCACGGTCAGAGTCAGGTCGTCGCCGCTGCGCCCGAACAGGTCGTCGGGCCGCACCTTGACCTGCACATACAAGTCGCCGGCCGGACCGCCACGGTCGCCCGGCTCTCCCCGGCCGCTGAGCCGGATCCGCTGGCCGTCGGCGACGCCCGCCGGGAAGCGGACGTTGATCGAACGGGTCTTGGTGACCCCGCCGGTGCCGCGGCACTCCGGGCATTTCTCGTCCACGACGCTGCCCGAGCCCTGACAGTCCCGGCACGGTTCGGAGAAGCTGAACGAGCCCTGGTTGCTGGAGATCAGGCCGGTGCCGTGGCATTTCGGGCACGCGCGCGGGGTGGTGCCCGGTTTCGCGCCGTTGCCCCGGCAGGTGTCACAGGCGCCGGGGGTCCGCAGAGTCAGCGGCAGTGTGGTGCCCCGGACCGCCTGCACGAAGTCGAGGGTGACCTCGGTCTCGACATCCCGCCCACGCTGGGGTCCTCGCCGCGCGGTCGAGCCGGGCTGCTGGCCGCCGGAGAAGATCGAGCTGAAGATGTCGGAGAAGCCGGAACCACCGAATCGGCGGTCGGCGCCCGGAGCCGTGGCGCCGGAGAAACCGCCGAACAGGTCCGACGGATCGAACTGCGTGCCACCCCGTGCCCCGCGCCGGAACGCGCCGGAGCCGAACAGCGAGCGCATCTCGTCGTACTCTTTGCGCTTCTTGTCGTCGGCGAGCACGTCGTACGCCTCGGAAGCGGCCTTGAACTTCTCCTCCGCCTCCTGGTTGCCCGGGTTCCGGTCAGGGTGCAGATCGCGGGCGAGCTTCCGGTACGCCTTCTTGATCTCGTCGGGGGAGGCGGACCTGCTCACGCCGAGCACGGCGTAGAAGTCTTTCTCGAGCCAGTCCTTCGAGCTCATGTCAGTCCACCTCCTCGAGTTGGCGACGTCCCGCCCGCCGGCGAACCGGCGAGCGGGACTCGATCACTGATCTCACTCCGGGTCGGCGACCGCGACCATCGCCGGGCGGAGCAGCCGCTCACCCAGCGAGTAGCCACGGCGCATCACCTCGACGCAGGTCGGCTCGGAGACGTCCGCGGACGTCTGGTGCGCGACCGCCTCGTGGCGGTTCGGGTCGAAGGGGTCGCCCTTCTCCCCGAAGGCCACCAGGCCCAGCTTGCCGGTCACCGCGGTGAGCTGCTCGGCCACCGAGGCGAACGGCCCGACCAGGTCCCCGTGCTCCCGGGCCCGGTCGATGTCGTCCAGCACCGGCAGCAGGTCGGTGAGGACCTTGCCGGTGGTCTGCTCGGCGGCCGCGCCGCGGTCACGGTCGACCCGCTTGCGATAGTTGGCGTACTCCGCGGTCACCCGCTGGAGGTCGTGGGTCCGCTCGTCGAGCTCACCCCGCAGTGCCTCCAGCTCGGCGCCGAGACCGGGCTTGGCATCGTCGGCCGCCGGGATCTCCGCATCGGGAGCGCGGTGCGCGCCGGCCGGCTTCTGCGCCGACTCCTCGGAGGAAGTCTCCTCGGCAGTCTCCTCGATCTCGCCCTGGATGACTTCCCGCTCGGCCGCCGGACCGTCGTTGTCGTCGTCCCTGGCACTCACTTCTTGTCGTCCTCCACGATCTCGGCGTCGACCACGTCGTCGCCGCCGGCCGCCGGACCGGTCGCGCCACCCGGCGCACCGCCCGCGGCGGCCTGCGGGGTCTCGCCCTGCGAGTAGAGCAGCGAACCGGCCTCCTGGGAGACCTGGGACAGCCGCTCGTGGGCCGACTTGATCTTCTCGATGTCGGTGCCGCCGAGCGCGCCACGCAGCTCGCCGAGCGCCTCGTTGATCTTGCTCTTGCTCTCCTCGGGGAGCTTGTCGCCGCTCTCCGCCAGGAACTTCTCGGTCTGCCACTGGAGCTGCTCGGCCAGGTTGCGGGCCTCGGCGTCCTCGCGGCGCTTCTTGTCGTCGTCCGCGTGGTCCTGAGCGTCGCGCATCATGCGCTCGATGTCTTCCTTCGGCAGCGCGGAGCCGCCGGTGATCGTCATCTTCTGCTCCTTGCCCGTGCCCAGGTCCTTGGCGGACACGTGCACGATGCCGTTCGCGTCGATGTCGAAGGAGACCTCGATCTGCGGAACGCCGCGCGGCGCCGGGGCGATGCCGCTGAGCTCGAAGGTGCCGAGCTTCTTGTTGTTCGCCGCCATCTCGCGCTCACCCTGGTAGACCTGGATCAGCACGGAGGGCTGGTTGTCGTCGGCCGTGGTGTAGACCTCGGAGCGGTGCGCCGGGATGGTGGTGTTGCGCTCCACCAGCTTGTGCATGATGCCGCCCTTGGTCTCGATGCCCAGCGAGAGCGGGGTGACATCGAGCAGCAGGACGTCCTTGACCTCGCCCTTGAGCACACCGGCCTGGAGGGCGGCGCCGACGGCGACGACCTCGTCCGGGTTGACGCCCTTGTTCGGCTCGCGGCCGATCAGGCCCTGCACCAGCTCGGTGACCGCCGGCATACGCGTCGAGCCGCCGACCAGGATGACGTGGTCGATGTCGGACAGCTTGACGTCGGCGTCCTTGATCGCGGCCTCGAACGGACCCTTGCAGCGGTCCAGCAGGTCCTGCGTCATCCGCTGGAACTCGGCACGGCTCAGCGACGTGTCCAGGTGCAGCGGCCCGTTCGCCCCCGCGGTGATGTAGGGCAGGTTGATGCTGGTGGTGGTGGCCGCGGACAGCTCGATCTTGGCCTTCTCGGCCGCCTCACGCAGACGCTGGAGCGCCATCTTGTCCTGCGAGAGGTCGATGCCGTGCTCGCCGCGGAAGGTCTTGACCAGGTGGTCGATGATCCGCTGGTCCCAGTCGTCGCCGCCCAGGTGGTTGTCACCGGAGGTGGACTTGACCTCGATGACGCCGTCGCCCAGCTCCAGCAGCGAGACGTCGAAGGTGCCGCCGCCGAGGTCGAAGACCAGGACGGTCTGCTCCTTGGAACCCTTGTCCAGCCCGTACGCCAGAGCGGCGGCGGTCGGCTCGTTCACGATCCGCAGGACGTTGAGCCCCGCGATCTCGCCGGCCTCCTTGGTGGCCTGACGCTGGGCGTCGTTGAAATACGCCGGAACGGTGATGACCGCGTCGGTGATGGTCTCGCCGAGGTACGCCTCGGAGTCCCGCTTCAGCTTCATCAGCACACGCGCGGAGATCTCCTGCGGCGTGTACTGCTTGCCGTCGATGTCGATCGACCAGTTCGTACCGATTTCCCGCTTGACCGAGCGAATCGTCCGGTCGGGGTTCGTCACCGCCTGGCGCTTGGCGACCTCACCGACGAGCACCTCGCCGTTGCGGGCGAAGGCGACGATCGACGGAGTCGTCCGGGAGCCCTCCGCGTTGGCGATGACGGTGGGCTCGCCTCCTTCCAGAACGCTGACGCAGGAGTTCGTGGTGCCGAGGTCGATGCCGACCGCACGTGCCATGGTGTTCCTCGCTTTGCTACCCGACAGGGTCTAGCTACCGACAGGGTTGAGTGGAACCGACTCAATGATGCCACGGGTCCGCACACCGTCAAATCGAAGTTGAGTCGGCGCGGCGCAACTCAGCGCTGGCGACATACCTGTCAGGTCACGGCATACCGGGACCCGTTGTCCTGGATGCATAGATCGTGCACGCTTTACCCGTGACGACGCACGGAGACGCGGTCGGTCCGTCGGCCCTTTCCGCCGTCCCCGCCGCATCGGATGAGAAACACCAGGTCAAAGCGGCCATAGACCCATCAGATCGTACGGGGGGTGGCCAGGTCAGGCAGCCGAACCTGCAAAACGTGCCGCCCGCGGTGGGACGGCTCGCGACCGCGCTCACCCGATTGCGGGCAGCACTGGGCTCGGTCTCGTACCCCCTGGCGCTGCCCTCCGCGGACGAGGCACGGCGGGTCGGGTCGGCCCTGATCGACCAGCTCGACGATTACCTGCTGCCCCGCCTCGCCAGGCTCGACGCGCCCCTGCTGGTGGTCGTCGGCGGCTCCACCGGGGCCGGGAAGTCCACTCTGGTGAACAGCCTGGTCCAGGCCCCGGTGAGCACGGCCGGCGTGTTGCGGCCCACCACCCGGTCCCCGGTCCTGGTGGCGCACCCGGACGACGTGGCCTGGTTCGGCCGGGGCGGTCTGCTGCCCGGGCTCACCCGTACCGGGCAGGCCAGCACCGCGCCGGACGCGCTGCAGGTGGTGGCCGTGCCGACGATCGGTCCCGGCCTGGCCCTGCTGGACGCTCCGGACATCGACTCGGTCGTCGACCACAACCGTCACCTCGCCGCCCAACTGCTGGCGGCCGCCGACCTGTGGCTGTTCGTCACCACCGCCGCACGGTACGCGGACGCCGTCCCGTGGGAGCTGCTCATCACCGCCCGGCTGCGCGGCACGGTGATCGCCCTGGTCCTGGACCGGGTGCCGGTCGACGCGGCCGCCGAGATCGCCGCCCACCTGGGCGAGATGCTCACCGACAACGACCTGGGCGCCGCCCCGCTGTTCGTGCTGCCGGAGACCGAGCTGGACGGGCGCGGTCTGCTGCCGGACTCGGCGATCGGCCCGATGCGGGTGTGGTTCGCCCAGCTCGCCGGGGACGCGAACGCCCGCGCCACGGTGGTCCGGCAAACCCTCGACGGTGCGCTCGGCGCCCTCGCCCCGGCGCTCGCCGGGCTGGCCGAGGCGGCCGACGAGCAGACCCGGGTGGCGCACTCGCTGGACGAGCGGGTGGAGTCCGCCTACCGCAACGCGCTGCGCACCGCCGAGGAGGGGCTGCGCGACGGCCGGCTGCTCCGCGGCGAGGTGCTGGCCCGCTGGCAGGAGTTCGTCGGCACCGGCGAGTTCCTGCGCAGCCTCGAGTCACGGGTCGGGCACATGCGCGACCGGGTGGTGGCCGCCATCAGCGGACGGCCGGCGCCGGGCCGCACCCTTCAGGTGGCCATGGAGTCCCAGCTGGTCACCCTGCTGCGCGGGGTGGCGACGGACGCCGCCGAACAGGCGTACTCGGCCTGGCACGCGCACCCGGCCGGCGCCGTCCTGCTCGTACCCGAACTGCGGAAAGCCTCGGACAGCCTGCCGGAGCGCGCCGACCGCATGGTCCGGGACTGGCAGCAGTGGGTGCTCGACCTGGTCCGGCGCGAGGCGTCGGACAAACGGGCGGTGGCCCGCGGCGCGGCGTACGCGGTGAACGGCGCCGGCCTGGCTGTCATGATCGCGGTGTTCACGTCGACCGCGTTCATCCCGACCGGGCTGGAGGTGGCGGCGGGCGCCGGCAGCGCGGTCGCCGCGCAGAAGGTGCTCGAGGCCGTCTTCGGTGACCAGGCCATCCGTACTCTCGCGGCACGGGCCCGCACCGAGTTGATGACCCGGTTCGAGGAACTGCTCGCCGCCGAGGCCGCCCGGTTCACCGAGCGGACCGCGGTGGCACGCCACGAGACGTCGGACGGCGCTCTGCTGCGCGGGGCCGCCGTCGAGGTGGAGACCGCCAGGAAGGAACTTGCGTTGACCGGGTCCGGGTCATGAATCTGGTGCAGAAGGTGCCCGAGAAGCGGGTCGACGGCGATGAGCTGGCCCGCCGGCTGGAGGCGCTGTCCCGGTTCCTGCGGGTCGTCGATCCGTACCTTCCGGACAGCGACCTGGTCGCCGCCCACACGCTGGTGGAACGCGCCGGCAACCGGCTGTCGCTCTCGCTCGACCACACCGTGGTGGCGCTCGCCGGCAGCACCGGCAGCGGAAAGTCCAGCCTGTTCAACGCGCTCGCCCGGTTCAAGCTCTCGCAGGTCGGGGTCCGCCGGCCGACCACCGGCACGGCGCACGCCTGTGTCTGGGGGCCGCTGGAGCCGGCGAACCGGCTGCTCGACTGGGTGGGTGTGCTGCCCCGGCAGCGGTTCGTCCGGGAGAGCGCGCTGGACGGCGACGACGAGGCGGCGCTGCACGGGCTGGTTCTGCTCGACCTGCCCGACTTCGACTCGGTCGAACGCGGCCACCGGCTGGAGGTGGACCGGCTGCTCGGTCTGGTGGACCAGATCGTCTGGGTGGTCGATCCGCAGAAATACGGCGACCGGGTCCTGCACCGGGCCTATCTGTCCCAGTTCAGCTCGCACGCCGGCGTCACCATCGTGGTTCTCAATCAGGCCGACCGGCTCAGTCCCGGCGACACCGAGGTGGTGCTCGGCGACCTGACCCGCCTGCTCGAGGAGGACGGGCTCACCGGCGCCCCGGTGATCGCCAGCTCGGCCAAGCAGCCCGGGATGCTCGGCGAGCTGCGGACGGCGCTGGAGAACACGGTGGCCAACCGGCAGGCCGCGCTTCGCCGGCTCGACGCCGATCTGAACGCGGTCGCCGACGAACTGGGCGGCATGATCGGGCCGCCGGCCGCCGAGGACGAGGTGGACCGCGCGACCGTACGGCAGTTGTGCGACGCGCTGGCCGAGTCGGCCGGGGTGCCCGGCGTGGCCGACGCGACCGCGGGCGCCTACCGGCACCGGGCGGCGGGGGCCACCGGCTGGCCGCTGGTCCGGGGGCTGCGGCGGCTGCGGCCCGACCCGTTGCGCCGGCTGCACCTGGAGCCGGTCAAGACCGATTCGGTGTCCACGGATGTCGTTCCGCGTACCTCTGTGCCGGAGGCCGACGCCGCGCAGAAGTCGGCGGTGAGCCTCTCGGTCCGGGCCGTCGCGGCGCGGGCCGCCGCCCCGCTGCCCGAGGCGTGGGCGCCCGCGCTGAACACCGCGGCCCGTTCCCGGACGGCGGATCTGCCGGACGCGCTCGACCGGGCCGTCGCGCAGACCGACCTCGGCATGGAACGGACGCCGATCTGGTGGCGGGTGGTCGGGATCCTGCAATGGGTGCTGCTGGCCGTCGCGACCGCCGGGCTGGCGTGGCTGATCCTCGGCTACGCGCTTCGCGTCCTGGGCCTGCCGGAGCTCGACAATCCCGAGGTGGGGGTGGTTCCGCTGCCCACCGTGCTGTTGCTCGGCGGCATCCTCGGCGGACTGGTTCTCTGGCTGGTGCTGCGCCCGGTCATCGAGGCCGGCGCACGCCGGGCGCGGCGCCGGGCCGAGCAGCGGCTGCGGGCCGCGGTCACCGAGGTCGGGCGTGGGTACGTGGTGGCGCCGGTCCGCGAGGTGCTGAACGCCTACGCCCAGGCGAGGGAAGCGCTCGTGGTGGTGCGCGCGGAGTAGTTCGGGCCGGGTCCGCGGGCGTAGGCTCGCGGCATGCCAGCACCCCGGTCCGCGTATGACGCCGTGCTGCACGCGGCCCGCGACGTCACGAAACTGGGCTGCGCGCTCGACGCCGAGATGCTCGGCGCGGCGCTGCTCGGCAGTGTCTACGCGATGGCCGCGGAGGACCGCGCCGAGGCGGTGCGCGACTTCGTCGGCCGGTTCCTGACCGCCACGGTCCACACCGGCACACCCGCCGCGGTGACCATCCGCGATGTCTTCGCCACCCTGGTTCCGGATGCCGACGGCGCCGACCGGATCGGCCACGACCGGCGATCGCCGTCGTGGGCCGGTCAGCTCGGGCGGGTCCGGCCCACCGGCTGCTGGGCTTACGGCGACGTGTATGGGGATCAGACGTCCTACCTGGTCACCTTCGCGTACGAGGACGCGTCGGACGGCGGCCCACCGCACGCCGTGGTGGCGCTCGTCGATCACAACATCGGCATCACCAAGGACGTCTTCGTGGCCACCTCGGCGGAGGCGCTGCTGGAGCAGGTGCGGGAGATCTGCGCCGGCGACGAGCTGACCTGGTTTCGCAGCGAGGACCCGGGCCGGCTGCGCGACGAGGTGAGCCGGCATCTGGAGGTCACCGACGGGCTGGGCGACCTGCCGTCGGACGGCTCCCTCGCCACCGACCGGGCGCTGGCCGGGGCCCGGCTCGCGCTGCTGCCGGTGGCGACCACTCCGCCGCTCACCGAGCCGCTCGGGCCGGATGACACCGGCCTGATCCGGGATTTCCTGAACTCCCCGGAGGCGGCCCGGTTCGAGCTGCCGACCGGGCCGGCGGCGACACCGGAGAGCGCGTCGCTGGAGTTCTGCCTGAGTCTGCTGCTGGACCACGGCGCCACCCTGCCCGGCGACGATCCGCTGCGCTGGAGCCCGTCGGTGGCCGGCCTGTTCCTGCTCGACTGGGTGCACCGGCGGGCCGTGCTGGACATGGACGACGCGGCCATGATGCCCCGGGTGGTGCGGGCCTGGGCGGCGTTCGCGATGCGGCGCCGGGGCCTGCCCGCCACCGCGGTCGAGCAGGCCGAGGCCGCGCTGGAGGATCTGATCCCGGAGTTCGCCCGGCTCTACACGACGGGTGAGCGCCGCAGCCCGGCCACCGCGGCGGTGGCCCAGCTCATCGCCGAGGGTGTGGACCCCAACGACACCGCCGCCATCGACGCCTGGCTGGAAGCCAACCGGGACGACTGATCACGGTCCACGCCGGGTCAGCGTCGGTTGATGTGGTGCTCGGAGGACGGGTCGGCGTGGTGGCGGCCGACTCGTGAGTCACGGTCGCGGGAGCCGTTGAGCTCCTCCGGGTAGTTGGTGTGCTCGGCCCGGTGCAGGCCGCGATAGGGGCGGTTGCCCAGTCGCCTCTCCTCGGAGCTGGAGTCGTCGAGCAGGCGGCGGGCGACGTTGGGATGTCCGCCCGAGTAGCTCTGTTCGAGGATCCGGGACGCGCGGACGTTGTGGTGGCGATCGTTCATCGCTGACCTCCGACGGTGTCGGGGCCGGTCCGGCGACCGGCTGTCATGGACGGTGAAGCGGGAGGACCCGTGGTCCCGGCAGGGTGATTCGTCGTGGTCCGACGCGTCCCGATCGGGTTCGTCGGGCACGGCCCGCGGGCTCGGTGCGGCCCGCCGGCCCCGGTTCGGCTTGTCCGGCACGGTCGGCGGATCACCCGCCGAGTGCCGGTCCCGGGATGGCCGGAACGGCCGGTCCGGTGTGGTGTTCCGGTCCGGTGAGGACCGATGCGCGGAAGGACTGTCCTGGTCGGAACCGGTCCGGCTCGGCTCGTCGGGAACGCGCGGCAGGCCGGGTACTGATGGGTAAGAGGAGGAGAGGAAGGGCTTCGGGACTTCATCCTCTGCAGGGACGGAAGGCAGGTCCACAACTGTGGGGAAGCCGTCGGGCACGGACCGTGCCATCCGCGGCGGCAGGTCCCGCTTCGGCCGGGCCGGTCGGACCGGGACCGCCGTCCGCGACGGCACGGCACCGGCCCGCGATGAAGTCGATGGCGCCGGCGATGTGGGCGCCGCCACCGGCGGTGATGTTCGGGCCGGCGATCGCGGAGATCTCCGGAGTCCGGGATCGGCGGAGACAGACGAGCGCTTCGGGGAAGAGGACGGGTGGCGGGCATCGGCGGGGCGGGACGGTTTCCGGCTCTTTCCGGGACGAGTTCTCTGGGCGTACCCCTGATCGGTCTGGGGTTTGGCCGGCGCCGAGATCGAGGGTGGCGGGAAAGGCCGCACCGGTCCGGTCGCCGGAGGTGGCAGAAATGGCACGTCCATGGCGCCGGGCCGGTTCTCGCCGGTGATCTCGCTGCTGCCCGTGGTGAGGACGGCGAGGGTCGGCACCGAGGCCAGCCCGACCAGGAGCGCGACCATCAGCACGTAGCGCCGCGTCGGCCCGGAGAAGCCGAGATCCTCGCGATACACCCCGTTCAGGCGCTTTCGCAGCACCTTGATTGGCGGCAGGTAGCCGTCGTCGTCGGGCAGGCGTGGCACGCGAAGATCCCCCCACAAGAAAAGATCGACTTGGATCCGTTCCGGTCACTGGGGATGAACGACAGTCTGCGAATTCCGCTGCGGCACACCTGCGCTATTCGTGCCAAAGTGGGGGTGCATACTTAACTAAATCGGACAAATACCCTAGGCAATGCGTCGACAGAATCTCTTTTCGTGATCTACGCAGCCTGTAACGCGGCTCACTCTCTCTGTCAGGATGGGGGACGACGGCATCGCCGCTGTCGCCTTCCGCCGACCAAGCGGGGTCGCAGCGCGCCGTCCCGGCGACATGCCGGAGAAGCCGCGCGGCAACCCCACCCGGGCCAGGCGCGGCCCCCACTGGTCAGCCGCGTGGCCGGGAGACACCCGCTGCGGGCTTAGTTGAGGAAACAGGAGACACGGATGGCGAAAGGCGAGAGCGTGGCCGGCAGCGACATTCCGGCCGGCGGCTTCGTCCAACTGCTGACCCCCGACGGGGAACGCATCGACACCGTCACCACCGCTGACGGCACGACGTACTCCGTCGACTTCACCGACGAGGAGTACCGCGGTCTCTACCGGGACCTGGTCACGGTCCGGCGTCTCGACAGCGAGGCGGTCGCCCTGCAACGGCAGGGTGAGCTGGGCATCTGGGCCAGTCTGCTCGGGCAGGAGGCGGCACAGGTCGGATCCGGCCGGGCACTGCGCCCGCAGGACATGGCGTTCCCGACCTACCGCGAGCACGGCGTCCTCTACTGCCGCGGAATCGACCCGATCATGCCGTTCGGCCTGTTCCGGGGCGTGGACCAGGGCGGTTGGGATCCGAACGAGTTCAAGTTCAACACGTACACGATCGTGATCGGATCGCAGACGCTGCACGCGGCCGGCTACGCCATGGGCGTCACCATGGACGGCAAGGTCGGCTCGCCCGACGGCGAGGCCGTGATCGCCTACTTCGGCGACGGCGCGACCAGCCAGGGCGAGGTCAACGAGTCGTTCGTCTGGTCCGGCGTCTTCAACGCGCCGATCGTGTTCTTCTGCCAGAACAACCAGTACGCGATCTCCGAGCCGTTGGAGCGCCAGACCCGGGTTCCGCTGTACCAGCGGGCCGGCGGCTACGGCTTCCCCGGCATCCGGGTGGACGGCAACGACGTGCTCGCGACCTACGCGGTGACCCGTGCCGCGCTCGACAACGCGCGCAACGGCCAGGGCCCGACACTGATCGAGGCGTACACGTACCGGATGGGGGCGCACACCAGCTCCGACGACCCGACCCGGTACCGCATCGCCAGCGAGGTCGAGTCGTGGAAGGCGAAGGACCCGATCAGCCGGCTCAAGGCCTTCCTCACCAAGCAGAAGATCGTCAAGAAGGACTTCTTCGCCGAGGTCGACGAGGAAGCCAAACAGCAGGCCCTCGATCTACGGGAACGGGTGCTGGCGATGCCTGATCCACAACCCGTCACCCTCTTCGACAACGTCTACCCCAACGGCTCGCCGGAGATCGACGCCCAGCGGGCCGCCTTCGCCGAGTACCAGGCCTCGTTCGAGGGGAGCGCACACTGATGATCACCTTGGGTAAAGCGCTCAACCACGGACTCCGCCGCGCGCTCGAGGACGACCCCAAGGTCGTCGTCATGGGCGAGGACGTCGGCAAGCTCGGTGGCGTCTTCCGGATCACCGACGCCCTCCAGAAGGACTTCGGCGAGAACCGGGTCATCGACACCCCGCTCGCCGAGGCCGGCATCATCGGCACCGCGGTCGGCCTCGCCATCCGCGGCTACCGGCCGGTCTGCGAGATCCAGTTCGACGGGTTCGTGTTCCCGGCGTACAACCAGATCGTCGCCCAGGTGGCGAAGATGCACTACCGCTCCAAGGGCAAGGTGCGGCTGCCGATCGTCATCCGGATCCCGTTCGGCGGTGGCATCGGCGCGGTCGAACACCACTCCGAATCGCCCGAGGCGTACTTCGCGCACACCCCCGGTCTCAAGGTGGTGACCTGCGCCAACCCGGCGGACGCGTACACGATGATCCAGCAGGCGATCGCCTCCGACGATCCGGTGATCTTCTTCGAGCCGAAACGGCGGTACTGGGAGAAGGGCGAGGTGGACCTCGACGCGCCGCTCAGCGGGGCGTTCCCGCTGCATTCGGCGCGGGTGGCACGGGCCGGATCGGACGCGACGCTGCTCGCGTACGGCCCGATGGTCCGGGTGGCGCTCGACGCCGCCACGGCCGCCGCCGAGGACGGGCGCGAGCTGGAGGTCATCGACCTGCGCACGCTCTCCCCGATCGACTACCCGGTGATCTTCGAGTCGGTCCGGCGGACCGGCCGGGCGGTCGTCGTCCACGAGGCCCCCGGCAACGCCGGACTCGGCGCCGAGATCGCGGCCCGGATCACCGAGGAGTGCTTCTACTCACTCGAGGCCCCGGTGCTGCGGGTGACCGGTTACGACACGCCGTACCCGGCCGCGCGCCTGGAGGAGGAGTACCTGCCCGACCTGGACCGGGTACTCGACGCCGTCGACCGCTCCTTCGGCTGGTGACGCCGATGTCGCGGATCAAGGAGTTCAACCTGCCCGACCTCGGTGAGGGCCTGCTCGAGGGCGAGATCCTGGCCTGGCTGGTCAAGGTCGGCGACACGATCGAGCTGAACCAGCCGATCGTCGAGGTCGAGACCGCCAAGGCGGCCGTCGAGATCCCCGCCAAGTGGGGCGGCGTGGTCACCCGAATCTTCCACGACGCCGGGACAGTCGTGGAGGTCGGCAAGCCGATCATCGCCATCGACACCGAGCCCGGGTCACCGCTTCCGGAGACCCCGGCTTCGGCACCCGCCGCATCTGCTGCCGCCGCCGCGTCTTCACCCTCCGCCGCATCTTCGGCCGCCACCGCGTCTTCACCCTCCGCCGGATCTTCGGCCGCCGCCGACGAGGCCGGGGCGGGCCTCATCGGTGGACCGGCTCCGGGCGGGCGCACGGCCGTGCTCGTCGGTTACGGCCCGCGGACCACCAGCGCCCAAAGACGACCCCGCATCGGTACGCCCACACCTGCCACGACCGCAGCGGCGCCTCCCCCGCCTCCGGCGGCTGCCGAGGTCCGCCCGGTCGAACCCGCAGGCCCGGTTTCCGAGACCGTGGCGCCGGCCGTCCGTACCGGTCCCGTGCTGGCGAAGCCGCCGGTGCGGAAACTGGCCCGGGACCTCGGCGTCGACCTGGCCACGGTCAACGGCACGGGCCCGTTGGGGTCGGTGACGCGGGACGACGTACATCTGGCCGCTTCGGTGCCGGCCCGGATGCCGGCGCCGGTGGCGGCGAGCCCGGCCACCGCGGTCTTCGACGCCTCCCGGGAGCAGCGCATCCCGGTCAAGGGCGTCCGGAAGCTGACCGCGGAGAACATGGTGGCGTCCGCTTTCACCGCGCCGCACGTCACGGAATTCCTGACCGTCGACGTGACCCGCTCGATGAAGGCGCTGGAGAAGCTCCGGAAGCGGCCCGAGTTCGAGGGTGCCCGGATCTCGCCGCTGCTGCTGGTGGCGAAGGCCGTGCTGCTCGCGGTCGAACGGCACCCGATGGTCAACTCGTCCTGGTCCGGGGCGACCGGCGAGATCGTCGTCAAGGGCTACGTGAATCTCGGCATCGCCGCGGCGACCGAGCGCGGTCTGATCGTCCCGAACGTGAAGGACGCCGGCCGGCTCACCCTGCGGGAGCTCGCCGAGGCGCTGAACGAGCTGGTCCGGACGGCGAAGTCGGGTCGAACGGCCCCGGCCGACATGTCCGGCGGCACTCTGTCGATCACCAACGTGGGCGTGTTCGGCATCGACACCGGGACTCCGATCCTGCCGCCCGGCGAGTCGGCGATCCTGGCGTTCGGCGCGATCCGGCCGACGCCGTGGGTGCACAAGGGCAAGATCCGGATCCGCGAGGTGACCACTCTGGGGCTCTCCTTCGACCACCGGATCATCGACGGCGAGCTGGGTTCACGGTTCCTGCGCGACGTCGGCGCCTTCCTTGAGGATCCGGAGGCGACGTTGCTCAGTTGGACCTAGGGTCGTTCGGCATGTTCGAAAGTTGACTTTCGATCCGTAGGTTCATGACCCGGCTCACCCTCTGAATCCATGGCCGCGTCCACGGTGTGAGACGCATAATTGTGTCAACACCGGGACGCGTGCCGGGAGGTCCGCCACAAGCGGGCGAACGGCGGCGTCAGACCGACAACCGGCTACCGCCGGAGAAGTGAGCACCGCCATGAACATGATCGACCGCTTCCGCCAGCGTCGGATCGTCAGCCGCCAGAACCGCGCCATCGACCGCGCGCTCCAGTCGGCGCCCACGCACGCGATGCGCGACGAACTTGCCGTTTTCGCTCAGCGCCGTTTCTCCTGATCTGCCGATCAGGGGCACCACCTCCCCGAACGGCCTGCCCGGATCACCCGGGCGGGCCGTTTCGTGTTTTATCCCACTCCGTATCGTGTCTTATCCCACCCGGGAAGATCGGGCACTCGTCCCCTCCGGGCGTACACCGGGATTCCTCCCGCCGTGCCCGCCCGGTACCGTGGGCACGGTCCCCAAACCGGCACGGCCGGTCGGTGCGGAGACCGGGGTCACCGGCGGTTAACCTCGCCCACGGTCCCAGCACGGCCAGGCCGGAAAGCTGGCACGGCCCTGCGGCGGAAGGTCGCCGGTGGGGTCGCGTCCGTGCAAAGCTGGCACGGCCGCATCGATGAGGAGGCGCGTATGACGTCCGAGGGGCAGCACGCCGGTCAGCCGGCCGAGGCCACGTCGGGCGGACCCACGTCGGGCGGGTTCCCGCACGATTCCGACGGTCAGCGGATCGCCGGCCGGGCCTCGGCCCAGTCGCCCGCTGAGGGCTTCCCCAACTCGTACGGTCCGCCACCGCCCAGCGCTCCGGGCGGCGGCTCGCCATTCGTCGTGCCCGCCGTCTCCACCTTCGGCGCCGGCGCCGGCCAGGGCGGCACCTCGTACGGTTCGGCCCGTGTGCCGCAGCCCGAGGGTGACGAGCGTGGGACCGCATCGCCCTACGGATCGGTGTCACCCGAGCCCGGGAGCGCCTCGCCGTACGGGCCGGTCTCCGGCTCGCAGTACGGGCAGCCCGGTGCGCCCGCCTCCGGTGCCGCGTCCATGCCGTCCTCCGGCCCGTTCGGACCGCGGCCGGACGGGTCGCCCTGGGCGCCTGCTGGTTCCGAACCCGCCGCCGGACCGTCCTTCGGGTCCGCCGCGCCCGCTGCCCCGGCTCCGACGCCGTTCGGGTCGGCCACGCCCGGATCCCCGGCGCCGTTCGGATCGGCCGCCGCTGTTCCGCCCGCCGGGCGCCCGGCCCAGGCTTCGGCCTCGGTGCCGTCGCCCACCCCGCCGCCGCCTGCCCCGGCCGGTGAGGCTCCGCCGAGGCTCAGCGCGAGCGGCCTTCCGACCCGCACCCCCGGTGCCACCGCACCGGAGGACGGCGGCCTCGGCCATACCCCGTTCTCCGCCTTCGGAGACCAGCCGGTTCGCGTTCCCGGCGCCAGCCTGAACAACCTGCCGGACAGGTCCGGCCACCGCACCGCAGAGGGCGGGCAGCCCGCCGGCCCGGCGAGTTTCACCGCCGGCCCGGCACAGAACAGCTGGATGCAGAGCGCCCGGCCCACCGACGCCCCGGCCGAACCGGCCGCCCAGCGCCCGGCCGCCGACACCTTCCCGTCCCGGCGCGGCGACGGCGGCGGATTCCCGCTGCGTGCGCCCGCCGGCCCGCAGGTGGAGACCGACAACGGCGCCCCACTCAGCATCGACCTGCCCATCCGCAGTCAGCAGCCGTTCGGTGGCGGCACATTCCCGGGCGCCCAGCCCGAGACTCCCGCCGACGAGCCGGCCGGCAGCTCCGGGTTCCCGCAGCGCGTTCCCGGCGCGGCGCTCGCCTCCGGCGGCACCGTCCCGGCGTCCGGGTCGGATCCGCTCAACCCGCTCGCCGGCCCTGAGTCGCGTGGCCCGGCCGGATCGGGCGGGCGCATCCCGTACCCGGAGCCCGAGAGCCCCAATCCGATCCCGCCGTTCCCCGGCGCTGACTCGAGCGGCGCGGACTCCCGCGGCACCTTCCCCGGAGCCGACTCCCGCGAGCCGTACCCTGGCGTCGACTCCCGTAGCGGTTTCGACTCTCGTGGGCCTCTTGCCGGTAGCGATTCGCGCGGATCTTTCCCGAGTGGCGACTCCCGCGAGCCGTACCCCGGCGCTGACTCGAACGGCTCGCTCCCGGGTGCCGGTTCTCTCGGTTCGGTGCCGGTTGCCGGGCTGCACAGCGCGGAGGGTTCCGGTTCTGAGTCGCCGGCCGCTTCGTCCGCGGTGCCGCAACCGCGTGACCCGGGCAAGCCCGCTGTCGGCTCGGCCCGGCCGGTCACGGCCAGCGCGTCGGTGCCCGGTGTGCGGGTCACCCCGCCGGAGGCCGGCGAGCTTCCCCCGCCGAGCCCGGCACCACAGGCCCGGGTTTACGGCCGTCCCGCCGCAGCGCCGGCGGAGGAGCCGGAGACCGGCTCGGACGAGGCGCCTGACGGTGGTTTCGGCGCGGCCCCGGCTTCGCCGTTCGGCGGTGACGGACCGGTCGGCACCTTCGGTGGCTTCACTCCGGCTCAGCAGACCGAAAGCCCGTCCGGCGGGTTCGGCATGCCCCGCCCGCAGAGCGAAGAGGCGTCCGGCGGTTACGGCCTGCCGCAGCAGGAGGAAGCCTCCGGCGGCTACAGCCGGCCGACGCAGGAGGACGCTCCCGGCTTCGGGCCGCCGAAGCCGGATGAGAGCCCGTCCGGCGGGTTCGGTCTGAACCGGCCGCCGAGCGACAACGGTTCCGGTTACGGCCTGCCCCACCAGCAGGGTGACGGTTCGTCCGGTGGCTTCGGAACGCACACCGAGGGTCCTTCCGGCGGATTCGGCGTCCCGCACCAGGGCGACGGCCCGTCGGGTAGCTTCCGGCCGCAGGCCGAAAGCCCCTCCGGAGAGTTCGGCGTCCCGCACCAAGGCGACGGCCCATCGGGCGGCTTCCGGCCGCAGAGCGACGGCTCGGGTGGCTTCGGACCCCAGAGCGACAGCTCGGGCGGCTTCGGACCCCAGAACGACAACGGCCCCGGCGGCTTCGGGACCCGGAACGACAACGGCACGAGCGGCTTCGGAACGCCGGACGACGGCGGCCCCGGCAGTTTCGGACCGCAGAACGACAGCGCTTCCGGCGGCTTCGGGCTGCCGCAGCGTGGCGCCGGTGATCGTGGCCTGAGCGGGCGCGCGTCCATCCCGCCGCCGACGCGGCCCGACGACGAGGCGCCGTCCGGCGGTTTCGGCGCCCGGGACGGCTTCGGCGGTCCCGCCACCGACGACGACCGCAACGGCTTCGGCGGATTCCCGCCGCCGACGCGGCCCGACGACGAGCCACCGTCAGGCGGCTTCGGCGCCCGGGACGGCTTCGGCGGTCCCGCCACCGACGACGACCGCAACGGCTTCGGCGGATTCCCGCCGCCGACGGGCGACGGTCCGGCCGGCGCCCCCGGTGTCGCCCCGCAGTCGCCTGCGCGGGCGACCGCCCGGGCGACCGCCAGCGCGCGGGTCGCTCCGCCGGAGGCGCCCGGCTCGCCGCAGTTCCCCGGACAGGGCGGTCCGGCGATGCCGGGATCGCCGCAGTTCCCGGGCCAGTACGACTCGACCATGCCGGGAAATCTGTTCCCCGGAGTGGGCTCCGGGGACTCGGCCGTGCCCGGATCGCCACAGTTCCCGGGGCAGGGTGACGCCACCATGCCGGGAGTCCCGTTCCCCGGATCGGGTGAACCGGCCATGCCGGGTTCCCCGCAGTTCCCGGGCGCCAACGGTCCCGGATCGCCCGGAGCGTCGCCGTTCGGCACCTCGTACGGCGCCCCGGTCGGCATGCCGGACCAGTACAACGAGCACACCACGGACGTGTCCGGCCGAGGCAACTCGCCGTACGTGCCGGCGCCCGCGCTCTCGCCGCTTCCCGGCGAGCAGCCCGGCGGCGGCATCTATCCGCACAGCCCGGCGGCTCGGGCGACCGTGACGCCACCCGGGCCGGAGGACACCACCAGCTGGCCCGGCCCCGAAGAACAGGGCAAGTTCGACCAGTTCAAGGCCGATTCAGCGACGCCCCCGCCGGCCAAGCCGCACGTGAAGACCGTGCCGGTGGCTCTCGCCGTCGTGCTGGGTGCCGCGGTTCTGCTGGCCGTGGTGTTCGGACTGGTCTCTCTGATCTCCGGCATCGGCGACGAGGAGTTCAAGGTCTCCCAGGGCGAGTGCGTCAAGCGCGACGGCAACACTCCGGTGGTCGCCCCGTGTACGGAGGCCGGCACCTTCGAGGTGGTGTCGATCGTCAAAGCCAAGGGCGAGTGCGCCGACGCCACCCAGCCCTACATCGTCGTCCCGAAGAACAAAGAGGTCCTCTGCTTGAAAGCCAACTGACCCCGCGGCAGAGACCGGCGTCGAGGCGATCCTTTGCTTCGGCGCCGGCGGTGTTTCCGGGGTACGAGTGAAACCGTCGCGGGGTGCCGGCCTGCCGGATCAGATCGTGAGACGGGCGGATGCGGCACGGCACAGGGTTGAGTCGCCGGCCGGGGAGGCTGCCCTGGTTCACCGGGGGTGGGTGGCGGATCAGCCCGGCGGTCGCGGCACGGCCGGAGGTGGGCAGCGGGCCGCGACGGTGGGCGTACAGTGCCGGGATTTGAAGTGGGGTCTCGAAGATCGCCGCGGGCGGAGCGAACGGCCTCGCGGCGCCGTTGAAATCGTGCCGGAGTGGATCACCGGAGGGTGTCCGGCGGCGGTGAGGCACGATGGGCGGATGGAATTTCGCGTGCGTGCGCCCGAACTCAAGGGTCGCGGTTGGCTCAACACCGGCGGGAAGGCCCTCACCTTGGCCGATCTGCGCGGAAAAATCCTAATATTGGATTTCTGGACTTTCTGTTGCATTAATTGCCTGCATGTCCTGGATGAGCTACGGCCGCTCGAGGAGAAGTACGGCGACGCGCTCGTGGTGATCGGGGTGCACTCGCCGAAGTTCGAGCATGAGCGGGACCCGGCGGCGCTGGCCGCGGCCGTGGAACGGTATGGCGTTCATCACCCGGTCGTCGACGACGGCGACATGCATCTCTGGCAGCAGTACGCCGCGAAGGCCTGGCCGACGCTGGCCGTGGTCGATCCGGCCGGTTACCTGGTCGCCTCGATGGCCGGTGAGGGGCATGCCGAGGGTCTGTCGCGACTGATCGACGAGTTGATCGTCAAGCACGAGGCGGACGGCACCCTGCACCGCGGTGACGGCCCGTTTGTCCCTCCGCCCGCCCCGGACAGCCTGCTCCGCTTCCCCGGCAAGGCGATCGAGCTGCGGAACGGGAATCTGCTGGTGTCCGACTCGGCCCGGCATTCGCTGGCCGAGTTGTCGGCGGACGGTGAGACGCTGGTCCGGCGGTTCGGGGCCGAGGTTCGTGGGGAGCCGTTCAGCGAGCCGCAGGGTCTGCTGCTGCTGCCGGAGGAGGTCGCCGCGGCGGCCGGCTACGACGTGGTGGTCGCGGACACGGTGAACCATCAGTTGCGTGGTCTGAGGCTGGACACCGGGGAGATCACGCTGGTGGCCGGCTCGGGTCGTCCGTGGCGGTCGGCGGTGGACGATCACGCGCATGATGCGCTCGCCGCCGATCTGTCGTCGCCGTGGGACCTGGCCTGGTACGACGACCGCGTGATCATCGCGATGGCCGGCATCCACCAGCTGTGGTGGTTCGACCCGATCAAGCGCACGGTGGGTGTCTTCGCCGGTACCACGGTCGAGGCGTTGCGCGACGGCACGCTGCCGGACGTGTGGATGGCCCAGCCGAGTGGCCTGTCGGTCAGCACGGACGGCAGGCGTCTGTGGATCGCGGACAGTGAGACGTCGGCGCTGCGTTACGTCGAGGACGGCGTGATGCACACCGCGGTCGGTCAGGGCCTGTTCGATTTCGGTCACGTGGATGGCCCCGCGGGTGAGGCTCTGTTCCAGCATCCGCTCGGGGTGGCGGCGTTGGCGGACGGTTCGGTGCTGGTGGCGGACACCTACAACGGCGCGGTACGCCGATTCGACCCGGCCGCGAACACCGTGTCGACGGTGGACGGCGACGTGGCGGAGCCGAGCGACGTCCTCGTGACGGGGGACAGGCAGATCCTCGTGGTGGAGTCGGCCGCGCACCGGCTGACCCGGCTGGCTCCGGGCGTGGTGCAGACGGTCAGCGGGGAGCGGCACCGGACCGAGCGCCCGCCGTCGCGCCTGGCCCCGGGCGAGGTCACCCTTGACGTGATCTTCACGCCGGCGCCGGGTCAGAAGCTGGATTCGCAGTTCGGGTCGCCGGTTCGCCTGGTGGTGTCGGCGTCCCCGGCCGAGCTGCTGCTGGAGGGCGAGGGCACGACCACCGATCTGTCCCGGCGGATCGTGCTCAACCCGGAGGTGCCGAAGGGTGTGCTTCAGGTCGTCGCGCAGGCCGCGACGTGTGATGTGGACGCCGAATTCGGCGCCTGTCATCTGACCCGCCAGGACTGGGGTGTGCCGATCGTGATCGATCCGGACGGCCCGTCCCGGCTGCCGTTGATCCTGCGGGGCATGGACGCGTGATCGGTCAGCGACCCTGATCGCTGGTGAAGGGGCGGACGTTCAGGCCGACGGCCCGGAGTCCGTCCCGCACCGATCGGGCGAGTTCCACCGCGCCGGGTGTGTCGCCGTGCAGGCAGATCGACCGGACCGGGCAGGGCACTTCGGCGCCGTCGACAGCGATCACGGAACCCTCCGCGGCCATCCGCACCGCCCGCTGGACCACCAGGTCGGGTGTGTGCACCAGCGCGTCCGGCCGGGACCGTGGCACGAGCCGCCCGTCCGGCTGGTAGCCGCGGTCGGCGAAACCCTCGCCGGTGACGTTCAGTCCTTCGCGTAGCGCTTGCCGGGCCAGTTCCGAGCCGGGCTGGCAGAGCACCGGCAGCGCCGCGTCGTAGGCGAGGACGGCGTCGACCACGGCTGACGCCTGCACCGGGTCGACGGCCGCGGTGTTGTACAGGGCTCCGTGCGGTTTCACGTAACGCACCCGGTCTCCGGCGACCCGGCAGAACGCCTCCAGCGCCCCGATCTGGTACAGGATGTCGTTGCGCAACTCGTCGTGGTCGTAGTCGATCCGCCGCCGGCCGAATCCGGCCAGGTCCCGGTAGCCGACCTGGGCGCCGATCGCGACGCCTTTCGCGACGGCCGCCCGGCACACCCGGTGCATCGTGGACGGGTCGCCGGCGTGGAAGCCGCAGGCCACGTTCGCCGAGGTGACCACGTCGAGCAGGGCCTCGTCGTCGCCGAGCCGCCAGGCGCCGAAGCCCTCGCCGAGGTCGGCGTTCAGATCAATCCAGCTCACGGAATCTCACGGTAGTCCCCGGCCCGGCCTGTGCGAGCGGCGCGACGTCATCGATCACGCCGACCACCGGATATCCGCCGGTGGTGGGATGGTCGGCGAGGAAGATGATCGGCTGTCCGTCCGCCGGGACCTGCACGGCCCCGAGGACGACGCCTTCGGAGGGCAGTTCGCCGATCCGGGCGCGGGTCAGGGCGGTGCCGGCCAGCCGGGCTCCGACCCGGTTGCTCAACGGGCTGATCCGGTACGCCGTACCGAACAGCCCGGAGACGTCGAACCAGTCGTCTCGCGGCCCGAGCCGGATGCCGAGTGTCAGCTCGCCGGAGATCCAGGCCGGTTCACCGACGAGCGGTTGTCGTCCGGTGGGTGTGCCGACGGGCAGGGTCGCCCCGTCGGTCAGTCGTGCCGGTCCCAGCCCGGAGAGGGTGTCGGTGGAGCGGCTGCCGAGCACCGGTTCGACCGTGATCCCGCCGGCCACCGCGATGTAGGACCGCACTCCGCGGGTGGCCCGTTTGACGTCGACGACCGCGCCGGCCGGTACCTCGAACAGTTGGCAGCCGTGCGGGCGTTCGGCCGGGCGGCGGTCCACGTCGATGTCCGCGATCGCACCGGTGACCGCGACCAGGGTGGGCTTCTCGAACCGCAGGGTGCAGCCGAGCAGGGTGGTCTCCAGGCCGGCGGCGTCGTCCGGGTTGCCGACGAAGCGGTTGGCGAGGCGCAGGGCGGGTGCGTCGAGGGCGCCCGAGCGGGGTACGCCCAGGTGTGCCCATCCGGGTCGGCCCTGGTCCTGCACGGTGGTCAGCGGTCCGGCCCGCAGCACGGTGATCATGCCGGCACCAGCCGTACCCGGGTGCCGGGGGTGAGCAGGGCCGGGTGCTCACGTCGTACGTCGAAGAGGTTTCGATCGGTCCGGCCGACCAGCCGCCATCCGCCCGGCGAGGCGGTGGGGTAGATGCCCGCGTAGCCGCCGGCGAGGGCGACCGATCCGGCCGGGACGCGAGGTCGCGGGGCGGCGAGCCGGGGGACCGCCCATTCGTCCGGAAGCCCGCGCAGGTAGGCGAATCCGGGGGCGAATCCGGAGAACGCGACGGTGAACGGGGTGCCGGTGATGCGTCTCACGGCCTCGTCCGCGGTGACGTGCCACAGTTCGGCGACCGACGTCAGGTCCTCGCCGTCGAAGGTCGTCGGAATCTCCACGAGGTGGCCTTCGGCGCGTTGCTGACCGGGCGCGGGTTCCCAGGCCGGGAGCAGTTCGGCGGTGCCCGGGGCGACGCCGTCGAGCAGCACGGTGCGAGCGCCCGGCACGATCTCGACGGCCCTCAGGTGCCCGGTTTCGCGGCGTCGCCACAGCTCGGCCCGCCAGTCCTCGACCCGGTCGGCGTCGGAACACTCGATAAGCAGGCCGGAGTCCCCTACGCGTCGTATCTTCATGGGGAAATCATCCGGGGGCGTCAACCGGGTCCAGCGCCACTACCCAACGGTAACCTACGGTGTCGTAACCTAGAGGGCGTGACGACCTCAGCCCCGTTCCGGATATCGCCGGCCGATCTCGGTAAGCCGCGACTGCGCGGCCGGTTGCATCAGTACGCATTCTTCGTCGCCGCGGTCTGCGGCATCGTGCTCAGCTCGATCGCGCTGAGCAGACCCGGCATCTCCCCGTTCCTGAGTTGCCTGATCTACAGCATCTCGGTGTGCGGGCTGTTCGGGACCAGCGCGCTCTACCATCGGCGGGTCTGGAGCGAACGCGGCTACCAGATCATGCGGCGTGCCGACCACTCGATGATCTTCATCCTCATCGCCGGCAGCTATACGCCGTTCTGCGTCCTGCTGCTGGAGGGCACACAGCAGGCCGTCCTGCTGAGCGTGGTCTGGGGCGGCGCGATCGGTGGTGTCGCCCTGAAGGTGATCTGGCCCCACCTGCCGCGCTGGGCCGGGGCGCCGCTGTACGTGGCGCTCGGCTGGGTGGCCGTCGCGATCATCCCGGAGGTGCTGCACGTCGGCGGCGTGACCTGTCTGGTGCTGCTGGTCGTGGGCGGCGCGATCTACACGGTCGGCGCCGTCTTCTACGCGCTGCGCCGGCCCAACCCGTGGCCGGCCGTCTTCGGTCACCACGAGTTCTTCCACGCCTGCACGCTGATCGCCGCGATCTGTCATCACATCGCGGTCTACTTCGCTCTCTACGCCTGACTTTCCCTGTCGGTCAGAAGGCCCGGGCATCCGCCCGGGCCTTCCTTCGATTCAGGAGTACGCCGGGGGAGGCGGCGGCGGGACGTCGTCCCGGCGGACCTCGCGATACTCGGTGTAACCCGCTTCGGGGACCGGCTGCTGCGTACGGGTGACCACGGTACGGCGACGGTTACCCCAGAACGCCAGCGTGATGACCAGGCCGGCCAGACCGGCCAGCATCAGGATCCAGCCGATCACACCGATGTCGAGACCGCTGATGTCCGCCTCCACGGCGAACGCCAGGATCGCCCCCAGAGCCAGCAGGAAAATGCTTGCGCCGATGCCCATCGGACCCTCCTCGATTGGTGTCCGCCCGGCCGGGCGACGCCGCTCGACCGTGGTGAATGCGTCGATCGACCAGTTACCCGCACGCGTGACATTCCAATCAGGCAAGCTGTACCGATGACCACGCGGACGCTCATCCTGCTGCGCCACTCCAAGGCGGAGACCCCCGGCGACTTCGACGACTACGACCGGGCCCTGGCACCCCGCGGAGTGGCCGACGCGGAGGCGGCCGGCGCCTGGTTGGCGGACGAGCGACTGCATCCCGACCTGGTCATCTGCTCCCCGGCCAAGCGCACCCGGCAGACCTGGCAGAACGCGGCCATCGTGCTGAGCCGCAGCGCGAGCGCCCGGCCGGCGCCCGAGGTGCACTACGAGGAGTCGCTCTATCTGGGTCGCGGCGGCGAGGTCTTCGACCTTCTCCGAGCCGTTCCCGACAACATTCGTACGGTCCTGGTCGTCGGACACAACCCGACAATGTCCGAAGTGTCCGCTCTCCTGCTGCCGGACGAGCAGTACACCGGCACGGTCGCCGAGATGCGCACCTCCGGGATAGCCGTGCACAGCGGCGACCGGCCGTGGTCGCAGGCCGAACCGGGGGCGATGCGCCTGACTCGCTCGCACACCGCCCGCGGCTGAGGCCCCGCTACTTCCGGTACCAGGTCCGGGTGGTCGTGTACGTCACGTTGCCGAACCGGTCGTACGCCCGGACCTGCACCTTCATCGTCTTCTTCTGCTTGCTCGCGTTGAACGCCAGCACGTAGGCGGCCTTGGCGTCACGCGCCACCACCTTGCCGTTGACGAGCAGTTCGACCCGGGCGATGCCACTGGCGTCCGAGGCCTTCACGTAGACCTTGACGGTGCCCTTGACCTTCGCCTTGTTCTTCGGCGCCTTCGTGATCGACACGGCCGGCACCTTGTTGTCCGCGATCACCGTACGGGTGTAGGTGCGGACGTTGTTCCACTTGTCGAAGACCCGCCAGGCGTACTGGAACTTCCCGGTGGTGGAGCCGGTCCGGACGGTGGCGGTGTAGGGGGCGGCCTTGTCGGTGGCGACCACCTTGCCGTTCACCACGACCTCGGCCCGCGCGATGCCGCTCGGGTCGGTGATCCCGCTCAGCGTGGTGCTGAAGGAGTTGCCGACACGCGTGCTGTCGGCGGGGCTCACCCGGCCACCGGTCGGGCCCTCCCAGTCCGACTTGATCGCCAGCTCGACCTCGGTCGTGTTCCCGGCCGTGTCCACCGCCCACACGGTGATCCGGCCGCCCTGCACCGACTTGACCTTGCCCGTCCAGCGGTTCGTGCCGGCCACCTGGGTCATCGGCCGTCGAGTCTCGGGACTCCACCGGACCTCCATCGAGGCGATGTCGGTGGCATCGGTGGTGACGGTGACCTCGACGTCGCTGCCCCACTGCTGGACCTCGTCGAAGCGCGGCGAGGTGATCGACACGACCGGCACCGAGGTGTCCACCCGCACGTCGGTGGTCGTCTCGTCGACGTTGCCCGCGTAGTCGTAGACCTTGGCGGTGACCTTCTTCACACCGTTCGTGCCGGGTGCCGGCACCAGGGTCGTCTCGACACCACTGTCGGTGCTGGAGGCCACCACCTTGCCGTCGATCAGCCAGTCGATGCGCTGGATCGCGTGGTCGTCGGTGGCTTTCGCGGTCACCTTCTTGCCGGCGGCTCCGATCAGTTCGTCCTCGGTCAGGCCGGTCGCGGTGATCTTCGGGGCGACGTCATCGGTGCCGCCGAGCGCGTAGACCACCTTGGCCGCGTCCAACTGGGGCGGCTGGCCGGCCAGCCCCGGGGCAGACCCACCGGCGATCAGCGCGCTACGGATCTTCGCGGCACTCGCGTCCGGCCGCTGAGCCATCGCCAGGGCGGCCGCACCGGACACATAGGCCGGACCCCACCAACCGGTGGTGGTCAGATCGACCCAGTCACCGCTGTACGCGACTCCGGGGTGACCGACCGCAAGGGCGGGCTCGTACTGAGCCGGCGCTTTCTTGCTCGACTCGTCGTAATGACCGTTGGCCGGCGCGACGACGAGCGCGCCCTTGCCGGCGGCGTACTCGACGGCCGTTCGCAGCACCTCGCTGTCCAGCGAGGTGGTCTCGTCGCGACGAGACCGGTCGAGACTGAAACCGACATGGATGACCTTCGCGCCGTGGTCTGCCGCCCAGGCGATTCCGGAGGCCCCGGCCGAGATCGAGCCGACCCCGGGTTGGGTGCCGTCGTCAGGAGTGACGCCCAGGACGCGCACCGGCATGATCTTGCTGTCGGTGGCGGCGCTGATGTAGCTGGCCGTTTCGGTACCGGTACCCCGAAGCCCGTCGCTCGCGTCGTCGTCACCATCCACGAAGTCACGGCCGGCGACCAGCCGATCGGCGCCGATCTCGTCGCCGGGCGTGACACCCGTGTCGAGGACCGCCACGACGATCTCGGGGTCACCGGTGGTCCACGTCCGGGCTCCCGAGATCTTGCTGGGGCCGAGGTCGGGATCCGCGTAAGCCCGGCCAGGATCCTCGGTGGTGGAAATACGGGCGTCGGGCTCGACGAAGCGCACACGGGCGGTGTCCGCGGCGAGTTTCGCCTTGAGCTCGGCGACGGCCGTTTCCGACACCTCCACCCGGACCACCGGAAGGTTCTCGACCTGGGAGGCCGAGATGGTCCGGTCCTTCAGGTCGGCGATCACCGCGGCGGGATCGGTGCCCTCGGTGAGGCCGACGTTGTACCAACTGGAAGCGGCCGCCGCGGCAGCCGGGACCGCCGCCGAGCCGACGATCAATCCGGCCACCAGCCCGGAAGCCAAAATGGGCAGCCTCAAACGCATCTACATCTCCTGATGTACTCACCCCGCGACCCGCAACCTCCACAGTGAACCCGTGAAGAGCAGGAGAATCGGAAACGATCATACTGTTACTTCGCTCCGCCTGCGTCCCGTCGTGGGGCAGAGATCTGAAAAACAGCGAGGGCCGGCGGACACCTTTGTCCGCCGGCCCTCGCTGCTTTTCAGGAGAGTGGGAAAAGCTTGATCAGAACGCGTCCTCGTCCAGATCCATCAGGTCGAGGGTGGTGTTCTCGATGATCCGGCGGTCGGCGCCGATCCGCGGCAGGATCTCCCGCACGAAGAACCGGGCCGCCGCCACCTTGCCGGTGTAGAACTTCCGGTCCGCCTCGGAGACCTCGCCGTTCAGTGCGTTGAGGGCCACCTCGGCCTGGCGCAGCAGCAGCCACGCGAGGACCACGTCACCGAGGGCGAGCAGGATCCGGCGGGAACTCAGGCCGATCTTGTAGAGTTCGCGGCCCTCGCCGTTGCCGACGGCCTGGAGCCAGCCCAGCGTGACGCCGAGGATGTTCTGCATCTCGGCGAGCGCCTTGCCGAGGGCGAGCCGCTCGCCCTTGAGCTGACCGTTGCCGGCCTCGCTCTCGACGAAGCCCTGGATGTCGGCGGCGACCGCGCCGAGCGCCTGGCCGTTGTCCTTGACGATCTTGCGGAAGATCAGGTCGAGCGCCTGGATCGCGGTCGTGCCCTCGTACAGGGTGTCGATCTTCGCGTCCCGGACGTACTGCTCGAGCGGGTAGTCCTGGAGGAAGCCGGAGCCACCGAAGGTCTGCAGCGACTCGGCGCCGAGCAGTTCGTACGCCCGCTCCGAACCGACGCCCTTGACCAGCGGCAGCAGGAAGTCGTTGATCTTGCCGGCCAGCCCGGCGGCCTTCTCGTCGCCGGCGGCCTCCGCGATGGCGACCTTGTCCTGCCAGGTGGCCGTATAGATGACCAGAGCACGCAGCGCCTCGGCGTACGACTTCTGCAGCATCAGCGAGCGACGTACGTCCGGGTGGTGGGTGATGGTCACGCGCGGGGCGGCCTTGTCACCGTTCTGCACCAGGTCGGCGCCCTGTACGCGGTTCTTCGCGTACTCCAGCGCGTTGAGGTAGCCGGTGGACAGGGTGGCGATGGCCTTGGTGCCGACCATCATCCGGGCGTTCTCGATGATCATGAACATCTGCCGGATGCCCTGGTGCACCTCGCCGAGCAGCCAGCCCTTGGCCGGGACGCCGTGCTCACCGAAGGTCATCTCGCACGTGTTGGAGACCTTGAGGCCCATCTTGTGCTCGACGTTGGTGGCGTAGACGCCGTTGCGCTCGCCGAGCTCGCCGGTGGCCGGGTCGAAGTGGTACTTCGGCACGATGAACAGCGACAGGCCCTTGGTGCCGGGACCGCCCACGCCCTCGACGCCCATCGGGCGGGCCAGGACGTAGTGGATGATGTTGTCGCTGAGGTCGTGCTCACCCGAGGTGATGAAGCGCTTGACGCCCTCGATGTGCCACGAGCCGTCCGGCTGCGGAATGGCGCGGGCGCGGCCGGCGCCGACGTCCGAGCCGGCGTCCGGCTCGGTGAGGACCATGGTCGAGCCCCACTGCTTCTCGACGAAGAGCTTGGCCCACTCCTTCTGCTCCTCGGTGCCCTCGTGCCAGACGACGTTGGCGAAGGACGGGCCCGACGAATACATCCAGATGGGGGCGTTGGCGCCCAGGATCTGCTCGGCGATGGCCCAGTAGAAGCTCCGCGGAGCCGACGTGCCGCCGAGATCGGCCGGCAGGTCGAGCCGCCAGAACTCGGACGCCATGAACGTCTCGTAAGACTTCTTGAAGGACTCCGGCAGCGGCGCGGTGTGCGTCGCCGGGTCGAAGACCGGTGGGTTGCGGTCGCTGTCGGTGTAGCTGGCGGCGAGATCCTCGCGGGCCAGCCGGTTGACCTCGGCGAGCACGTCGCGTGCGGTCTCCACGTCGATCTCGTCGAACGGCGCCTGGCCGAACGCCTGGTCCGCCCCGAAGACCTCGAACAGGTTGAACTGGAGGTCCCGAAGGTTGCTCTTGTAGTGCGTCATCGTGCTTGGCCCCGCTCTCCGGACGCGAGTTACCCGTCAGTAACCACACTGTATTACTGATCGGTAGCCTGCGACAAGCCGGGAGGACTAACGGCCGGGCACGCCGGTAAGGGCCGCCTGTCCGCCGGTTCGTGGGTCAAACGTCTCCGATCAGGTGGCCTCCGGGACGGCCGTTCGGCCATTTGCCTACTTCGACGCACGGACCACGTATCGAGGTCCGGGATGGTTCGTTTCACCGGATAGACAGCCACGAACAGGGGGACGCCATGTTCGCCACGATCAAGAACCTGATTCCGGAGCCGCGCCAGGCGAACCACCCGCGCAACTACATCGGCCGGCATCGTCAGCCCGACCAGACCCCGGCTCCGGCCCCGACCTCACCGGCCGCACCGGCCGAGCCCGAGGACGAGGCGGCCTGAGTCAGCTTCCCGCGGCTCCGACTTCCCAGCTCGGCACCGAGACGGCAGCGCCGCCGTCCGGGCCGGCGTACTCCAGCAGGACCAGGGCGATGTCGTCCTCGAGACGCCCGTAGACCCAGTCGACCAGTGCGGTCTCCAGCGAGACCAGCCCGTCGCCGACCGTGCCGTGGCCGAGCAGACGCCACGCCCGGTCGGCGGTCGGGAAGAACTCGCCGTCCCGGCGTGCCTCGCCCAGACCGTCGGTGAACAGCAGCAGCCGGTCACCCGGCTCCAGCCGCTCCACCCGGGGCTTCACCTCCGGCATGAAACCGAGCGGCGGGGCCGGCGCCGGCGGCTCCAACGGGATGACCTGACCACGGCGCAACAGCAGTGGCGCCGGATGTCCACAGTTGACGATCGTGAGCGTGCCGCCGCGCTCCTCGACCAGCGCGGCGGTCACGAAGTCCTCGTCCCCCACACTTCGGGCCACCGCCCGGTCCAGGTCCTCCACGATCAGCTTCAGGTCGGCCCGCTCGTACGCCACATGCCGGTACGACCCCAGCACGATGCTCGCCAGACGGACCGCGTCCAGGCCCTTCCCACGCACGTCACCGATGATGATGCGGACCCCGTACGGCGTGTTCAGCGCCTCGTACAGGTCGCCGCCGATGTCCGCGGCCGCGGTCGCCGAGATGTACCGGCCGGCCACCGCGAGCGCGCCCACCTGCGGTCCGATCGGCCGCAGCACCGCCTGCTGGGCCACCGCCGCGAGCCGCAGCAACTCGGTGATCTGCTCGGACTGCCGTTGCCGCATGGTGGCGCCGGCCGCGGCCACGCCGGTCGCCAGCATGATGCCCATCAGATTGACCAGGCCGGCCATGCCGGTCTGGTCACCGGCCACGCCCACGAAGACGGCCCCGACCATGGTGGCGAGCACGCCCGCGCCGAGCACGAGCTGCCAGACGGCGAAGACCGCGGCCAGGAACGGAACCGCGGCCAGCAGGCCGACGAAATGCACCGGAGGCCCGTCGGACACCTCCACGGCGGACACGACGACGAGCAGCACGAGGGCCGCGCCGAGGCCGGCGCGGTTCCCTGGGCTCAGCGGGCGTCGGCCCGGCAGAAAAGTATGCATGGTTCCGCGGAACAGCATGCCCGATCGACCACACGTCGGGCATCAACTTGACCCGTAGGCTGAGCAGGTTCTGGCCCACCGTTGGGTTCCGCGTCATTCGGTCGGTCCAAGAAGGGCGACAGCCGGTGACAGGATGTCTGCGTGACCGACGATCTCCGTGATCTCCTGCGCTCCGCGTTCCGCTGGACCGACCTCGGCCCCGGCAGCGACTACCTGGTCAGTGATCGCTCCGGCTGGTGGCGTGACCCGAGGATCCTGGACGGACTCGGACCCGCCCTCGCCGGCCTCTTCACGGATCGGCGGCCCACCGTGGTGATCTCACCCGAGGTCACCGGCTTCATGATCGGCCCGCTGGTGGCGCGGGCGCTGGGGGTGGGCTTCGTCGAGGCGTACCGGGCGGGCGCGCGCCGGGCCATCGCCGAGCCGATGATCTGGGCCGACGTGCCGGCCGACCACCGCGGCGAGACCCAGCGCCTGGGCATCCGCCGCGACCTCGTCGCCGGCACCGACCGCGCGCTCGTCGTCGACGACTGGGCCGCCACCGGCGCGCAGGCCCGCGGCCTGCGCGACCTGCTCGGCGCCACCTACGTGGGAACCGCGGTGATCGTCGACGAGTGCCCGCCCGAGGTCTCCGCCGAGCTGACCATCAAGAGCCTGCTGACCGGAGTGGACCTCGATCCCTGAGCCGCAGCGGGCGAGTCGCGCCGACTACGACGACCCCGATCCAGGGGTACGCCCGGAGCGCGCGACCGGCCGGTCCACTCAGCCCTTGCGGACCCGCTGGTACCCGGCGAGAGCCCCCCGGGCCGGGTGCCAGCCGGTGGCGGTGTAGGACGCGAGGCCGCGCCGCACGTACGGGTCCCGGGCCATCAGCTCCTGCGCCTCGGCCTCGGTGTCCACGTCCAGCAGGATGATGCCCCCGGTCGGCGGGTCCATCCGGCCGGCGGTGACCGCGTAGCCGCCGTCCTCCAGCTCGGCGAGGAAGGTCATGTGGTCCGCGCGGGCCGCGTCCACCTCGGCGAGCGGCTTCAGGTACGTCGAAATCATGAGATACACGCCGTCATCGTAGATCCGCTGGCGGGCCGGGTCCCTCTTCGGCGGGCCGGGTCCCTCTTCGGCGGGCCGGGTCCCTCTTCGGCGGGCCGGCGCTGTCTTCGGCGAGGAAGGTCATGTGGTCCGCGCGGGCCGCGTCCACCTCGGCGGGCGGGGCCGGTGAAACGGCGGGCCGGGGCGACCATCCGGGCAATTCCGGTCCGACCCGGTAAAACCTACCTTTCAAGGGTGCAGATCCAGTTCACCGCGGTTTCCGATCCGGCGCTGATCGCCGCCGCCACCCGGCGCGGCCTGCGTCGGCCGGTGCTGTTCGCGCGCCTAGCCGGATGGGCGCTCCTGCTGGTCACCGCGCTCCTGGCCGCCACCGGAGACCTCGACCCGATGCTGCTGACGCTCGGTGCCGGCCTCGCCGTCGTGGTGCCGGTGGTCCTGCTCAACAGCACCGCCCGGACCCTACGACCCGAACAGGTGACCACCTACGAGATCAGCGAGGGCGGCGTCGCGAGCTCCGGGCCGGAGAGCCGGCACGCGTACGCCTGGCGTGCCTTCCGTTCCGTCGAGGAACTCTCCGGGCAACTGCTGTTCCGTCTGAGCGGCGCCCGTTTCGTGCCCGTGCCGACGGCCGGGCTGAGTCCCGCCCAGATCGAGCAGGTGCTGGGCGCCGCGTCGGCTCAGGGGCTGCGGGTGCGCCGCCGCTGATTTCCCTCTAACGGGTGGGCCAGATCCGGAAGTTCTGGGCCGAGCGGCTCGCCGTTGGCCCGCGCTGCCCCTGGTAGCGGGAGCCGTAGACGGCCGATCCGTACGGGTGCTCGGCCGGGCTGGACAGCCGGAAGATGCAGAGCTGGCCGATCTTCATCCCCGGCCAGAGCTTGATCGGCAGGTTCGCCACATTGGAGAGCTCCAGCGTGACGTGGCCGGAGAATCCCGGGTCGATGAAGCCGGCGGTGGAGTGGGTGAGCAGGCCGAGACGGCCCAGGCTGCTCTTGCCCTCGAGCCGGGCCGCCAGGTCCTGCCCGAGAGTGACCACCTCGAGCGTCGACGCCAGCACGAACTCGCCCGGGTGCAGCACGAACGGCTGACCGTCCTCGACCTCGACCGCCGCGGTGAGCTCGTCCTGCTGCTCGGCGGGGTCGATGTGCGTGTACAGGTGGTTGTTGAACACCCGGAAGAACCGGTCCAGCCGGACGTCGATGCTGGACGGCTGCATGAGCGTCGGCTCGAACGGCTCCAGCGAGAGGCCACCGGTCTTGATCTCGGCGACCAGGTCGCGGTCGGAAAGGAGCATTGCGACACCATACCGACCTGCCCCGATCGGCGCGTTCGGTGGCCGTCTCGAACATACGTTCTATAGAATGCCCACATGGCTTCCTGGTCCGATTTCGTTGCCGCCCAGCCGGCGCTCGCCGACGGCATCCGTGCGCTCCTCCAGCAGTACGGTCCCGGCATGGGCTATCTGGCGACCATCCGCCCCGACGGCGGCCCTCGCCTGCACCCGGTCTCGCCGGTCTTCACCGACGACGGGCTGTATTGCTTCATCGTCGACTCGCCGAAACGCCGCGATCTCGAGCGCGACGGCCGCTACGCGCTCCACTCCTATCCGCCGGAGGACAACGACGACGAGGCCTGCCTGACCGGCCACGCCGTCCCCGTGCGCGACCCGCTGCGGGTCACCCACCTGGCCGGCGCCCTGCACGCCTCGCCCGACGTCGACTGGCGCCTCTTCGAGCTGACCGTCGAGACCGCCATGCTGCGCCGGCACGGCCCGGCCGGCGCTCTCCCCCTGGCCGCCACCCCGTTCCTGCCCGCTTACGCCCAGACCTGGCATGCTCCGCGCGGCTTACGGCGCCCGCTCGCTGTCGCCAGCTGATCGCGGGGCGGTGCCGCCACCGAGTCGGATAATCAGGTACAGTGAGGCAGCTCGCGGGTGTAGTTCAATGGCAGAACATCAGCTTCCCAAGCTGACAGTGCGGGTTCGATTCCCGTCACCCGCTCCACTGACGGAAGCCCTGGTCAGGACCGATGGTCCCCAGGGCTTCCGCCGTTCTAGGCCATGTTGAGACAGGATCGGGCCATCAGCTCGCCTCGACGGCTGGTTTCTCGCCCTCGGCATCCCGGCTTCGGCTTGCGCGGGCCGCCTTCACCGCACGGTCCATCGCGTCGGCGATCGGAGGTCTTCCGGGCCGACGGGTGACTGACCGGTGGCGCGGCACGCGGGTTCGCCTTGTGCCGCGCCGTCGGGTTGCGGTCAGCCGCCGATGTGGACGAAGACGTCGTCGATCTCGCCGGCGAACTGGTCGTTGCCCTGGCCGGGGCCCTTGCCGCCGATGCGCAACGGCTCGGCGTTGGCGATCGACACCTGCGGCGGGACCGGGACGGAGGCTCGCGGGGCGCCGTCGACGAGCATGACGAGGCGGTCCATGGTGCGGCGGCATTCGAGGTCGTGCCAGGCGCCGTCTGCCACGTCGATCCACGGTTCGGCACGGTAGATCCGGGCCCGCTGGCCGGCGATGACACAGCTGGGGTGACCCAGCCGATGGTCGACCTGAAGCTTGTACTGGCTGACTCCGCCGACCGAGTAGCCCTTCTGGAGGACGTTGGCGCCGTCGGCCAGGTCGGCGTGGGTCATCAGGATGGACGCGCCGTAGCGCAGCGGACGCCGGCCGGGGTTGAGGGCGTCGTCGCGCGATCCCTCCAGGATCGCCCGGGGGCAATCGCGTTCCCTCAGCAGGGTGCATCGGTCCGGATAGGCGACGGCAAGACCGGCCCCCTGGGGTACGAGGCGGAGCGTCCCGCCGTTCTGGCCCAGCGGCCGTAGCTCGTGACCGCCGGCGACGTCGGCGATGGGGCGGCCGACACCGTCGTCGAAGTCGTAGTGGACGGCGACCGGGCCGCCGGCGGTGCGGATCCGGCCGGGCGCCACGGGGACGGAGAAGGTGCTGGCGTTGTCGAGGAAGCCCGGCGCGGGGCGGGCGGTTGCCGGCCCTGAGGGTGCCGGCGTGGCCCGGGTCACGCCGGCCTCCGAGGGCGTGTGCTGCGTGAGGGGAATTACCCAGGCCAGGACGAGGGCCGCGGACAGGGCGCCGATCGGCATGGCGCGCCGACTGGAGTGAAACATGTGGGTTATTGTCCGGATTGCCGCTTGTATGGCTAACTGAAACTCCGCATCGCAAGCGGTTCACCGGAAATCCACTCGAACGCGGTCAACCGAACCACTGACACCGATCCGGGGTGACGCGGATCACCGTGTCCTGGCGGCCGGGTACGTCGTGCCGGCCGGTTCGCCGATCACCGCGTGCAGCACGTCATCCAGGGTGATCACACCGAGCGGTCGCCGGCCGTCACTGACCAGGACGATGTGCAGACGGTCCCGGCGCATGGTGAGCAGCAGGTCGGCCAGGCCCCGTTCCGGCGGCACCACGGCCAGCGGACGAATCACCTCGGGCGGAACGGGCAGTCGGCGCTGGGTCGCGGCGTACCCCAGAACGTCCTTGACGTGCACGAAGCCGAGCACCCGCCGGGTGTCGCGCTGCACCACCGGGAAGCGGGACCGGCCGCTGCGGGTGGCCACCGCCTCCAGGGTGGCCGGCGACACGTCGGCGGCCACCGTGGTGACCCGGGACCAGGGCAGCAGCGTGTCCCCGGCGGTGCGGTTGTTGAGGCCCAGGGCGGCGTGGATGCGGGCGTACTGCTCCGAGCCGAGCAGCCCCTCGCTGCGCGCCTGGGTGACCATGCCGGCCAGTTCCTCGGCGGTGAAGACGGTCTTCACCGCGTCGGTGGTCTCGATCTTCCAGATCTTGAGGATGATCTTCGAGGCCCAGCGCATCGCGTTCAGCAGCGGCTTGGTGGCGATGCAGAACGCGAGCATGAACGGGCCCAGGATGAGCGCCGAGCGCTCCGGGCCGGCCAGCGTGATGTTCTTCGGCACCATCTCGCCCACGACCGTGTGCAGGAACGTGACGATCATCAGCGCGAGCACGAAGGCGATCGGGTGCACCGCGTTCTCCGGCAGCCCGATCGCGTGAAACGGACCCTCCAGCAGATGGGCGATCGTCGGCTCGGCGATCGCACCGAGCACCAGCGTGCAGATCGTGATGCCGAGCTGCGCCCCGGCGATCATCAGCGGGATCTGGCTCATCGCCGACAGCGCCCAGCGGGCCGCCTTGGAGGTCTCGGCCAGAGGTTCCAGCGCGGTACGCCGGGAGGCGATCAGCGCGAACTCCCCGCCGACGAACAGTCCGTTGCCGATCAGCAGGACCGCCACGAACAGCAACTCGGTCATGCCGTCGTCTCCGCCGAGAGCTCACTCATCGGCCGGCTCCGGCGGCGCGACCACCCGGACCTGTTCGATCCGGTGCCGGTCGACCTGCATGACGGTGAACTCCCACCCGTACTCCTCCAGCGATTCCCCGGCGACCGGGATGTGCCCGAGCCGGGCGAGCAGGAATCCGGCAAGCGTCTCGTACGGTCCCTCGGGCAGCCGGAACCCGGTCTGCTCGTGCACCTCGTCCTCACGCAGGACCCCGTCGACCAGGAACGTCTTCTCCCCGCCGGGGGCGGTCAGCTCGCTCGTGCCGGTCTCGCCGAAGTCGGTGTCGTACTCGTCGGCGATCTCCCCGACCAACTCCTCGACCAGGTCCTCGACGGTGACGACGCCGTCGGTGCCGCCGTACTCGTCGACCACGATGGCCAGGTCCGCCCCGGCCGCCCGGAGCGCTTCCAGCACCCTGTCGAGGCTCAGGCTCTCCGGCACGTAGACCGGTTCCCGGGCCAGGGTGGAGACGCGGGTGGCAGCCCGGCGCTCGGGTGGCACACCCAGGGCCTCGTTCACACCGACCACTCCGATCACGGCGTCGAGCGTGTTCTCGTACACCGGAAATCGGGTGTGGCCGGTCTCGCGGGCCACCGTGATCAGGTCCGCGGCGCTCGCGGTGGTCTTGAGGCCGACCACGTCGACGCGCGGCGTCATCGCCTTGGCCGCCCGTTTCTCGCCGAACCGGATGGTGCGGCGCATCAGCGTGGCCGTCTCGGCCGGCAGCGCGCCGGCCGAGGCGCTGATGGCGGCGAGCAGACCCAGCTCCTCCGGGGAGCGGGCGCTGGCCAGCTCCTCCTGCGGCTCGATGCCGAGCCGGCGGACCAGCCAGTTCGCGGTGCCGTTGAGGGCGGCGATCAACCATTTGAACAGCGTCGAGAAGCCGCGCAGCCCGGCGGTGGTCAGCAGCGCGACCCGCATCGGGCGGGCCAGCGCCGCGTTCTTCGGCACCAGTTCACCGAAGAGCATCGAGATCAGCGTGGCCACGCTCAGGGCGACCACCTGGGTGACGGTCTCGGTCGACGAGCCGGCCACCGGTTCCACGAGTGGGGTGAAGATCTCGGAGAGCGCCGGCTCGGCCAGGTAACCGGTGAGCAGCGCGGTGACCGTGATGCCCAGCTGTGCCCCGGAGAGCTGGAAGGAGAGCTCCTGCAGGGCGGTGCGGATCTTGGCGGCCCGGCGGTCACCCGCCTGGGCACGCGCGTCGATCTCGGCACGATCGACGGTCACCAACCCGAACTCGGCTGCCACGAAGAACGCGTTGCCGCCCGTGAGCAGCGCGAACGCAACCAGCGGGAGCACCGCGGTCAGGAGCAGGCCGTCCATGATCGCTTCACCTCGGGACTCATTGTGCCGGACCGGGACGTCCGGCACTAACCGTGCCCGGTGCGACATCCCGTCCCACCGTCGAATCGTGTACCGCCTGAGCCGCCTGAATCACCCGGCGGCGGCCGAGGTGTCCCGGACAGGCCGATGGCCGGTCACCGAGGCGACCGGCCATCGTGGGATTCGCGTCAGGCGTCCTTCTTGAGCGAGCGGAGCAGGACGGTGGCCACGTCGACCACCTCGACCTCTTCCTGTTTGCCCTTTCCGGTGACCCCGTCGCCGATCATCGTGTAGCAGAACGGGCAGCCCACGGCGATCGTCTTGGCGCCGGTGGCCAGGGCCTCCTCGGTGCGTTCGACGTTGATCCGCTTGCCGATCCGCTCCTCCATCCACATCCGGGCGCCGCCGGCGCCGCAGCAGAAGGAACGTTCCTGGTTACGCGGCATCTCGACCAGGTTGGCCGTCTCACCGAGCACCTCACGCGGGGCGTCGAAGACCCGGTTGTGGCGGCCCAGGTAGCAGGGGTCGTGGTAGGTGACGTCGCCGTCGATCGGCTGGACCGGGGTGAGCTTGCCCTCCTTGACCAGGTGCGCCAGCAACTGGGTGTGGTGGACCACCTCTACCTTGAGGCCGAGCTGCTCGTATTCGTTGCCGAGCGAGTTGAAGCAGTGCGGGCAGGTCGCGACGATCTTCTTGGTGGTGTTCTCGCCGAGCGCCTCGGTCAGCGTCTCGACGTTCTGCTGGGCGAGCATCTGGAAGATGAACTCGTTGCCGATCCGGCGGGCCGGGTCACCGGTGCAGGTCTCGCCCTCGCCGAGGATGGCGTACTTGACGCCGGCCTCGTTGAGCAGGGTGGCGACCGCGCGGGTGGTCTTCTTGGCCCGGTCCTCGAAGGCACCGGCGCAGCCGACCCAGAACAGGTAGTCGAAGTCCTCGACCTCACCGACGCGCGGCACCTCGAAGTCCAGGCCCTTGGTCCAGTCCTCGCGGGTGTTCTGCGGGGCGCCCCAGGGGTTGCCCTTGTTCTCCAGGTTGCGCAGCATGACGCCGGCCTCGGAGGGGAAGGACGACTCGATCAGCACCTGATAGCGGCGCATGTCGACGATGTGGTCGATGTGCTCGATGTCGACCGGGCACTGCTCGACGCAGGCGCCGCAGGTGGTGCAGGACCAGAGCACGTCCGGGTCGATGACGCCGTTCTCGTCGACGCCGCCGATCAGCGGGCGCTCGGCCTCGGCCAGGGCCAGCACGTCGACGCCGGCCAACTGTGCCTCGGTGGCCTTCTCGTCGCCCATCAGGTCCTTGCCGCCACCGGCCAGCAGGTAGGGGGCCTTGGCGTAGGCGTGGTCACGCAGCGACAGGACCAGCAGTTTGGGCGACAACGGCTTGGCGGTGTTCCACGCCGGGCACTGCGACTGGCAGCGGCCGCACTCGGTGCAGGTGGAGAAGTCGAGCAGGCCCTTCCAGGTGAACTGCTCGACCTGGCTGACACCGAAGAGGTCCTTCTCCGGGTCGGCCTCCTCGAAGTCGAGCGGCTTGCCCGCGCTCATCATCGGCTTCAGAGCGCCCAGGCCGGAACCGGCCGGCTTCTCCGGGCTGCGCTTGAAGTAGATGTTGAAGAACGCCAGGAAACGGTGCCAGGCGACACCCATCGTCGGGTTCAGCGAGATGGTGATCAGCCAGGCCATCGAGATGCAGATCTTGACGAGCGCGGCCCAGGTGGCGCCGTCCTCCCAGGCGGGCAGCACCGCGCCGACGGCGTGGCTGACCGGGGTGGCCCACAGCGGGAACTCGAAGTGGTCGGTGGCGACCTTGAAGCCCCGGATCAGGAAGCCGAAGATCAGCACGCCGACGATGACGGCCTCGACGAAGTACGCCTGCCACATGGTCGAGCCCAGGAACCGGCTGCGCTTCACCACGCCCGGCTTGTTGCGCTGGCGCACGAACACCAGGTAGAGGATGCCGATCGTGCCGAGAACGCCGATCCACTCGGTGACCAGGCCGAAGACGACCCAGTGCCCGATGATCGGCAGGCCCAGGTCCGGGTCGACGACCTCGAAATAGGCCTCCAGGACCAGCGACGACAGGACCACGAAGGAGACCATCACGAGCCAGTGGGCCGCGCCGATCGCGGACCACTTGAGCATCCTGGTGTGACCGACGGTCTCCACCAGCATCTTCTTGCCACGGACCTTCGGCTCGGCGAAACGGGCCGGATCGGGCTGGCCCTGCCGGATCACCGCCGTGATAGTCATGACGGCACGAACCGCCAGATAGACGGCCACCACCGTGATTGCCCCCGCCAAGACGGTGGCGATTATCTGCGCGATGCCCATCTGGTGCCTCCTCGGTCGGCGGTGCGCCAGCTTATGTTACCCACGAGTAATAGATGGGCGCGCGCTGCAGGTCAAGGCGATGCGCCCCCACGCCGAAAGCGCACCCCACGCCGAGCGGAGGTGCGCTTTGCTTCTGCAGTTTTCCACGGGACCGCCCCGCGGCGGACTGTGAGATTCAGCGCCAGCGCGAGAGCAGGCCCAGCGATGCCACCATGCAACCGAAGCCCACCGCGAGGTTCCAGTACTGCCAGCTCTCCACCGGCCACTGCTGCGAGGACAGGTAGTAGACGACGAGCCACGCGATGCCGATGACGATCAGGGCCACCGCCGTGGCGGGAACCCAGACCGGACTCGGCTTGTTGGACGCACCCTTGACTGCCGGGCTGATGTCCGACGGCGGGGTGTAGACCTTCTTCTTGCGAACCTGCGACTTGGGCACGGTGCTCTCCTGAGGGCAACAAGTGGTGAACAACCCACCGCTGAGCGGCTCCGGGAGTCCCGAATGCTGCCCGTGGCGAATACTGTTCGACAGCTAGCGTAGTCAAGGCGTTGTGCAGAGAGGCACCCGCCGGGGCAGGAAAATACCCCGGCGTCTGTTCTTGAGGGGGCTGGGTGGGCTTTCGAGTAGGAGGCGACGTGGACGACCACGCTGCTGGAGCCTCCTGGAAACTCGTCCTCCGGCGCGTCGCCCGCGGCCTTCGGCCACGGCGTGACCAGCGCCGTTCCATCTGGTCAGTGGGGGTTCCGCTGATCGCGCTGGCGGCGGGCCTGCTCTTCACCACCTCCGCCAACACCGCCGACGGTACGGCCCTGCGCGACGACCGGCGCCCACAACTGACGCAGCTGATCGCCGAGAAGCGGGATCGCCTGGCGGCCGGCGAGAAGCGCGCAGCCGAACTGCGCAAGTCGGTGGACGCCGAGACCGCCCTGCTGGCCGAGCTGGAGAGCCCGGCCCGCAACCAGGCCGACGCCCTGCGCCAGTCCGCCGGCTTCTCGAAAGTGCGCGGCCCCGGCCTGAGCGTCACCCTCGACGACTCACCGCGGCGTGACTCCGACTTCGGCGACAACGCTCCGGACAACGACGCTCTGGTCGTCCATCAGGGCGACGTGCAGGCCGTCGTGAACGCTCTCTGGGCTGGTGGCGCCGAGGCTATGACGATCATGGATGTCCGGGTGATCTCCACCAGCGCGGTACGCTGTGTCGGCAACACGCTGCTCCTTCACGGCCAGGTCTTCTCACCACCTTTCAAGATCACCGCAATCGGCGAACCCACAGCGCTGAGTCGCGCGTTGGAGTCGTCAGAGGGAGTCAGGCAGTTCCGGGAGGCCGTCGCCGACTTCGGGCTCGGTTACCAGGAAAAGGTGGAGAAGAACGTGACTTTGCAGGCGTACGACGGATCGACCGACCTCCGATCAGCACAGGCTGCCCGGTGATGGTTTCCCCCGAGTACCCGGCACGTCCGTCCGGATCGGGCCGCCACCGCGCACCGGACAGCGACGCACAGACCGCCTACATCCCCCGGATCACCGACACCGCACCCGACGGGGTGCCCGGCGGTCCACTCTCCGCCCCGATCGGCCCGGGCGGCAACGTCGACCCGCGACCCGAGCCGGCCGCCGCGCGTACCACCGGGAATTTCTTTCCCGTGCAGCCGGAACAGCGGCCGGCCCCGGCAAGCGGCCTGGGCGGCCCGACAGCGCCGAGCCCGTCCCGTACCCCGGCTCAGGCATCACAGCCGCCCAGCGAAGCGCTCAGCCCGGCCGTCGACCCGGCGGCAACCACCGCCTGGGCGCCCACCGCCGGACAGCAGCCGCGGCAGGGCTGGTCGCGTACCGAATCGGCCTGGCCGCCACCGGAACGGCCCGGAGTGCCGGCCGGGACCGCCGACTGGCTGCCCGCGGCGGGAACCCCGGCGCAGGCAGGCCCGGTCGCCCCCACCCCGCCTGCCACGCCGGCCGTTCACACCGCGCCCACCACCCCCGTCGCCCGCACCGCGCCCACCACCCCCGTCGCCCGCACCGCGCCCACCACCCCCGTCGCCCGCACCGCGCCCACCACCCCGGTTGCTCAGACCGCTCCCGCTTGGACCGCCGGCCCGACGAAGGACCCGAGCGTCACCACGGTCATCCGTACGGTGGATGCTCCGACCGGCATCCTGCCGACGGTCCCGGAGAAACCCGCGATGAGCGCGGCGGAGGCCGCGCGTGCGGCGGCCGGGCCGGACGCCGCGCTCGGAGCCGCATCGGTGACCGCCACTGCCGGGGTAGGCTCCGGTGGCGGCCTGACCGGCACGGATGCGCCGGACACCGCGGAGCCCGTCAAGGCGAAGCGGGGTGAGCGGGTGGTCAAGCTGCGGCCGGAGCAGACCGACGAGGGCTACAAGAGCGTCTACTCGGAGCTGACCCGCCCCACCATCGGCTCCCGGATCCGGACCGGCATCCGCACCTCCGGCGAAATCATGATCACTTTCGGCCTGGTGGTGCTGCTCTTCGCCGGCTACCAGGTCTTCGGCAACTCGGCCGCGGTGCAGGCCGAGCAGGACAGCCTGGGCGAGGAGCTGGACCAGGCGTGGGCCGACCCGACCGTGGCCCCGACGGCGAGCACGGCGGTCAAGGGCCCGAAGGCGCCCGGCGCCAACCTGGTCGGCCGCCTCTACATCCCAAAGTTCGACAAGAAGTGGGTGGTCGTCGACGGCGTGCAGCCCGACGACATCCGGTACGCGCCGGGCCACTACCCGGAGACCGCGAAACCCGGCAAGATCGGCAACTTCTCGGTCGCCGGCCACCGGATCAAGAAGATCTTCTGGCGTCTCGACGAGCTCCGGTCCGGCGACGTGATCGGTGTCGAGACGCGGGAGAGCTGGTTCGTCTACCGGGTCTACGACCAGGAGATCGTGAAGCCGGACCAGGTCGAGGTGGTCGCCGCGGTGCCGGGCAGGCCCAAGGCCAAGCCGACCAAGGCGCTGCTGACGCTGACCACCTGCAACCCGAAGTTCAACAACTACGAACGCCTGATCATCCACGCCGAGCTGGTCGAGACGGTCCCCCGGGACCAGACCCTGCCCGACGCCGGCATGCCGGCCGAGATGAAAGCGTGATCGATGTACGCGTGGATCTGGCGCAAACTGCCGGGCGGCGCCTGGAGCAAGCTGACCATGTCTCTGGTGCTGGCCTCGGCGATCGGCGTGCTGCTCTGGTTCGTCGTGTTCCCGTGGGCCACCCCGCTGCTGCCGTTCGACGACGTCCAGGTCGAGGCAGGCACCGGGGAGGACGCCGGCTCGACCGTCCCGGGAGATCAGGGTTCCGAGGACGAGATCCCCTACAGCACGACCTCCAATCAGCCCCAGCCGAACCCCAGCAGGTGATGACGTGCGCATTCTCGTGATCGACAACTACGACTCGTTCGTCTTCAACCTGGTGCAGTACCTCGGCCAGCTCGGAGCCGAGTGCGAGGTCCGCCGCAACGACGAGATCTCGGTGGCCGAGGTCGGCGGCTTCGGCGCGGCCGGCATCCTGCTGTCGCCCGGCCCCGGCGAGCCGACCCGGGCCGGGATCATGATGGACGTCATCAAGGAGTACGCCGGAAGAATCCCGATGTTCGGCGTCTGCCTGGGACATCAGGCGATCGGCGCCGCGTTCGGGGCGACCGTGACCCGCGCCCCCGAACTGCTGCACGGCAAGACGTCCGACGTTCACCACAAGGGTGTGGGTGTGCTCGCCGGGCTGCCCGACCCGTTCACCGCCACCCGATACCACTCGCTCGCTGTCGTGCCCGAGACGCTGCCCGCGGAGATCGAGGTGACCGGCACGACCGAGTCCGGCGTGGTGATGGCGATGCGGCACCGTGAGCTGCCGATCGAGGGCGTGCAGTTCCACCCGGAGTCGGTGCTGACCGAGGGCGGCCACACCATGCTGGCGAACTGGCTGGCCTCCTGCGGTCTGCCGTCCGCCCTGGAGAAGGCGCCGGCCCTGGCCGCCGAGGTGGAGATCCGCCGCCGCGCGGCCTTCGCCACCGCCTGACGTACCAGAACGAGAAAGGCCGGGGTTTTCCCCGGCCTTTCGTCGTTCGTCTCAGTCGCCTTCCGTGCCGGCGCCCGCGCCGGTCGCGTCGGGCGACGGGGAGCCGCTCGGGTCGGGCTCGGCCTCGGCGATCACCTGGATCGTGACCTGCCGGTTCTTCTCCACCTTCTTGCCCGCCTTCGGATCCTGGCCGATCACCGTGCCCGGCTCGCCGTCGGCCTGGACGTAGACCACGTTGAAGGTCAGGAAGTTCTCCTCCAGCAGGGCCTCCGCCGTCTCCTGCGAGCGGTTCTTCACGTCGGGCACGATCACCAGGTTGTTGTTCGACACCTTGACCGTGATCGTGGTGTTCGGCGGGACCTCCTTGCCCTCGTCCTCGACCTCCAGGACCTGACCTTTTTCGGCCACGCTGTTGACGCTCTGGAAGTCCACCTGCAGACCGGCGCCCTCGATGGCCGCCTTGGCCGCGGCACTGGTGCCACTGACCAGGCCCGTCGGCACGGTCACCTTGTCAGGCTTGTTGCACACCTGATAGGAAACCTGGTCGGTGAGCTTGACGGTGGTGCCGGCATCGGGATTCTGCTCGGCGACCTTGCCGTCGCAGTCCTCGCCGGTCGTCGGCTTCTGCGGGACGACGTTGGTCAACTGGAGACGAGCGAGCTCCGCCTTCGCCTGGTCCTGGGTGAGACCAACCAGGGTGGGCATGGGAACCGCCTGCGGCTCGGTGCTGGTGGGTGTCTTGCTGTCGCGGTCCCACGCCAAAGCCACACCCAGAACCACCACAGCCAGTACGGCCACGCCTGCCACCGCGGCCATCACCCACGAGGACCGGCTCTCCGGTCTCTGAGGCGTGGCCATCGCCGGCGACACCGGCCGCTGCATCGTGGTGGCACCCTGCGGCTGCCACTGTTGCTGGCCACTGGTCATCGCCACGGTCTCGGCCTGGCTCATCACCGGGGTGGCCATCACCGGACGGCCGGAGACGGCACGCAGCGCGTCGGCGCGCATCTCCTGGGCGCTCTGGTAACGGTTCAGCGGGTTCTTGGCCAGCGCCTTCAGCACGATCGCGTCGATGTCCGGCGGGACCTCGCGGTTGATCGAGCTGGGTGTCCGCGGGTCCTCCCGCACGTGCTGGTAGGCGACGCTGACCGGACTGTCCCCGACGAACGGCGGGTGGCCGATGACCAGCTCGAAGAGGACACAGCCGGCCGCGTACACATCGGAACGGGCGTCGACCGACTCACCGCGAGCCTGCTCGGGCGAAAGATACTGTGCCGTGCCGATGACCGCGCTGGTCTGGGTCATGGTGGTGGCGCCGCTGGCCAGAGCCCGGGCGATACCGAAGTCCATCACCTTGACCTGGCCGTTCTGCGTGATCATCACGTTGCCGGGCTTGATGTCCCGGTGGATGATCCCGTGCCGGTGGCTGAACTCCAGAGCGGCGCAGATGTCGGCGATGATCTCCAGCGCCCGGCGTGGCTGAAGGCGCTGCTCCTGGGCGAGCACCTCCTTGAGGGTCCGCCCGTTGACGAACTCCATCACGATGAACGGGAGCTTCTCGCCGGTTGCCGAGATCTCCTCACCGGTGTCGTAGACGGCGACGATCGCGGGGTGGTTCAGAGCCGCCGAGTTCTGTGCCTCGCGGCGGAACCGCTCCTGAAACGTGGCGTCACGGGCCAGATCGGTCCGGAGCATCTTGATCGCGACGTCGCGCCCCAGGCGCAGATCGCGCCCACGGTGCACCTCGGCCATGCCGCCGTAGCCGAGCAGCTCGCCGACCTGATACCTGCCACCGAGCAGGCGGGCCTGCGCCGTCATAGCGTCTGTCGTCCTTCGTTCGGTCGGATCCAGCCGAACTGGGCATCGGCTTTCGTAAGACGGTACGACGCCACCGACACAGGGTCAGCGGCCACGCCCGAGCGGAGGATAGCCGTGGAGCTGCGGTGATAGCCCAGCGCGTTGCTCCCGGCGGCGGTGCTGTTGCCATGTCGTAACAGGAAAGAGATGACCCCGGCGCAGAGCAGCACGAGAAGGGCCAGCACGACGGCGAGGACGACCAGCACCTGGCGTCCGAAGGAACTCTCCGGCTTGGCTGCCGGCGGATGGTATGCGTTGACCGGCGGAGCGGACTGCTGCCGGTAGGGGGCCGGAGACATCGGCGGGGCCATCGGCGGCGGCTGCGGAACCGGCACCGACGCCGCTCCCCGGGCGCCGGACACCGGCCGGGGCACCGCCGCCCGGGCCGCGCCCGAGGTGGGGCCACCGGACTGCGGGCGGTTCACCGGCGGGGCCGAGCTCACCGGCGGGGCCGCCTGGACGACCGGCTGCTGCACGTTCGTGGTCAGCGAGGACGCCGCCTGGCGGGCCACCGCGGCCATCGCCGAGGCGCTGGGCCAGCGGGCCGACGGGTCCTTGGCCATGGCTCGCTCCACGATGGCGCGGACCGCGGGCGGGATGTCGCCGGGCAGCGGTCGCGGGGTCTCCCGGACGTGCTTCATGGCGATCTCGATCGGGGTGGCGCCGTCGAACGGGCGGTGGCCGGACAGGCACTGGTAGGCGACGACGCCGAGAGCGTACACATCGGAGGCGGGGGTGGCGACATCACCGGCGGCCTGCTCCGGCGAGATGTACGACGCCGTGCCCAGCACCGCGCCAGCCACGGTCAGCTGGCCCACCAGGGCCGAGCGGGCGATACCAAAGTCGGTCAGGACCAGCGTGCCGTTCGGGCGTACCAGAAGGTTTCCGGGTTTGACGTCGCGATGCACGATGCCGTTGCCGTGTGCGGCCTGGAGCGCGTCGGCAGCCTGCGCCACGAGCGCCATGGTCCGGGCCGGTGTCAGCCGGCCGACCCGGCTCAGCGTCCGGGAGAGGGCGTCACCCTCGACATACTCCATCACCAGGAAGGCAATCTGCTGATCGCTGCCGTAGTCGTAGACGTCCACGACGCCGGGGTGATTGATGGTCGCCATGGTCCGTGCCTCGCCGCGGAACCGCTCGGCGAAGCCCGGCTCGTCGAGCAGGGCGGGCAGCAGGATCTTGACCGCGACGGTACGGCCCAGCACGTCATCGATGCCGCGCCAGACATCGCCCATGCCGCCCCCGGCGATCCGCTCTTCCAAGCGGTATCGCCCCCCGAGCGTGACCCCCGGGCGGATCATGTCAGTTCCCTCCCTGGCCCGCGGCGGCCTTCATGATGAGCCCGGCGATCCGGGCGGCCTCGGCACTGGCATGCCCACCGGGCACGTTCTCCAGCATGACGCACACCGCGGAAACCGGTTTGCCGTCACCGTCGAGGGCGAAGCCGACGAACCACCCGTGCGGGTCGGCTTCCGTGGCGTTCTGTGCGGTGCCGGTCTTGCCGCCGACCGTCAGGCCGTCGATCCGCGCGTTCTTACCGGTGCCGTTCTCGACGACGCTCTGCATCATCTCCTGAAGGTCCTTCGCGACCGACGCGTTGACCGGCTCGCGCAACTCCTTCGGCTTGGCCGTGTAGATCGTCCGGCGGTCCGAGTCGAGCTGCTGTTGCACCAGGTAGGGGCGCATTTGAGTGCCGTCGTTGGCGACGGTCGCGGCGATCAGCGCGCCCTGCAACGGGGTCATCCGGACGTCGCGCTGACCGAGCGAGGACTGGGCCAGCGCGGCCTTGTCCTCGGAGCCGTCGTCGTTCGCGATGGCGCCGGTCCGGCTGGCCGCCACCGAAAGGCCCTTGTTGCTCTCCAGGTCGCCGACCGTGAGGTCCTCGGTCTCGAAGCCCCACTGCTTGGCTGTGTCGATCACCACATCTCGGCCGAGCTTCACACCGAGCCGGGAGTACGCGGTGTTACAGCTCGTGGTCAGCGCCTCCTTGAGCGTGATCGAGCTGCCGGGGCACACCTCGTCCTCGGAGTTGCGGATCGTCGCGCCGCCCTCCCGGTAGACGCTGCCCGCCTGAAGTTCGCTGCCGATGTTGTAGTTGTTCTCCAGCGCGGCCGCCGACACGATCACCTTGAAGACCGAGCCGGGCGGCAGGGTGTTCGCCACGGCGCGGTTCAGCAGCGGCTGGCTCTTGTCGGCCTCGAGCTTCTGGTACGCCTCCCCGGCCGCCGCCGAGTCGTGGCTGACAAGCGGGTTCGGGTTGTAGCTCGGCATCGACACCATGGCCTGGATCGCGCCGGTTCTCGGGTCGATCGCGACCGCCGCGCCCTTGGTGACGCCGCGCTCGTTGTCGGTCATCTGTTTCCAGGCGACCTCCTGCGCACGCGGGTTGATCGACAGGACGATGTTGCCGCCGCCCTTGTTGTCACCGGTGAACATGTCGCTGAGCCGGTCCGCGAAGAGCTTGTCGCTGGCGCCGGAGAGGATGTCGTTCTCGGCCGCCTCGATACCGACCGCGGCGCCGTCGACCGGCTTGTAGCCGAGGATCGGCGCGTAGATCTCCTTCTTCGGGTAGACCCGCTGGTACTTCAGCTCGCCCTCGGTCTCGGTGTTCTGGGCGAGGGCGACACCACCGGCCGCCTCGATGGCACCGCGGGGCCGGTCGTACTCGGCGACCTGGACCCGCTGGTTACGCGGGTCGGTGCGGTAGTCGTCGGCCTTGTACGCCTGGATCCAGTTGAGGTTGGCGAAGATCAGGCCGAACAGGACGAAAATGACGACACCGGAGCGTCGGAGAGGGGCGTTCACGGCTTGATCACCTCCGTCATGGCGCCGTGCAACTGGGTGGGCGCCTTCTTCGGCCCGCTGACCCGTTCGGCGATGCTGTTCGCCGGCCGCCGCGCGGCGTCGGAGATCCGCAACAGCATCGCGATGAGCAACCAGTTCGCCATCAGCGACGACCCACCGGCGGAGAGGAACGGGGTGGTCTGACCGGTCAGCGGGATCAGGCCGGTGATGCCGCCGAGGATGACGAAGACCTGCAGGCCGAGGGTGAAGGCCAGGCCGCCGGCGACCAGCTTGCCGAACGAGTCGCGGACCGCGAGCGCCGCGTGCAGGCCACGCTCCACGATCAGCAGGTAGATGACCAGCAGCGCGGAGAGCCCGAACAGGCCGATCTCCTCACCGAGGCCGGCGAAGATGAAGTCGGTCCGCACCTCGGGCACCTTGCCGGGTGAGCCGGCGCCCGGCCCGGTGCCGAAGAGACCGCCGGTGCCGAGCCCGAGCAGCCCCTGGACCAACTGGTAACTGTTGCCGCTCTCACGCGTGTAGTTCTCCGCGGAGAACGGGTCGAGCCAGAGCTCGGCGCGGTCGTAGAAGTTGGCGAACGGGCCACCGATCGCGGCACCCAGCAGGTACGCCACGTAGACGCCGCCGAAGAACAGGATCAGGCCGATGATCAGCCAGCTGGACCGCTCGGTGGCGACGTACAGCGTGACGACGAAGAGCCCGAAGTACAGCAGCGCGGTGCCGAGGTCCTTCTCGAAGACGAGGACGAGGAGGCTGAACAGCCACACCGTGAGGACCGGGCCCAGGTCCCGGCCACGCGGGAAGTCGATGCCGAGGAACCGGTGGCTGGCCAGCGACAGCACCTCGCGCTTGCGGACCAGGTAGTACGCGAAGAAGGAGACCAGGGCGAGCTTGGCGAACTCACCCGGCTGGATCGAGAACGCCCCACCGAACCGGATCCACAGCTTCGCGCCGTTGACCTCGGAGATGCTGGCGGGCAGCACCGCCGGGATCATCATCAGGACGATGCCGACCAGGCCCAGCGTGTACGCGTACCGCGAAATGACCTTGTGGTCGCGCACCACCAGGAGCAGCACCGCCGCCAGGATCAGCGACAGCAGTGTCCAGGCCAGCTGACGGCCGCTGGTGTCGGCGAAGAACCCCGGCTCGGGCAGGTCCTGTGCGATCGCCCGGGCGAGGTCGAGGCGGCGCAGGAACGCCACCCCGATGCCGTTGATCAGTGCCACCGCAGGCAGCAGCACCGGGTCGGCGAACGGCGCCGTGAACCGGACGACCACATGCAGGCCGAGGAACAGGATGCCGATCAGCGCGGCCGGCACCCAGAAGTTCGACCGGATCTCGTCGAACTGGTTCGCCTCCACCGTGGCGCCGAACGCGGCGACCAGAAGCATGGCGAAGACGAGCAGTCCGAGCTCGGCGTTGCGGCGCGTCTTCCATTGCCGGATACGCGACATCTCGCCCGTGGAGGCGGGCGTCGGAGCCGGTACGGCGGGCGCGGTCAAAATTTCCCCAGACGTGTAGGCCGAGTATTCAGTCGGCGGTCCGGCACCCGACCGGATCGACGCTCGGCGAAGCACTCTCCGAGGCGGCGGCGGACGGGGCCGGCGCGGTCTTCGCCGGCGTTGCCGAGGCGGAGGCCGACGGTGCGACACCGGCGGCGTTACAGATCGGCTTGAGGTTCGGGTTCGACGGTTCCTCGCTGGTCAGGTCGGCCAGCGTGGATCGGGCGGCGGCCTGGTCGTCGGCGTGGATGCCCTGCTTGACCCGCTCCTGAGCGACCGTCGTCAGGTCCTCGAGGCTGACCTGGCTGGTCTCGCTCACGGTGGACAGGTCGATCCCGGCGATCTGGCCGGGCACGCCCTGGAAGATGGCGAGCTGGCCGGCGTCGGTCGCGCCGACGTAGTACTGGTCCTGGGTGTATCGCCAGCCAGCCCACAGACCGCCGCCGAGCACGCCGAGCAGTACCAGCACCATGAGCGCGGTCCGCACCGGGTGCCCGGAGGGCTCCGCGTCCCGGTCGTAGCCGTTGGTGGCCGGCTCCGGCTGAGCCGGGCGGGGCGGGGGCTTCAGCGCCGCGGCCCGGGCGGCGGAGGTGGAACTGTCCGCCACCGTGGTGTTGCCCCGGTCGAGGGAGGCCGCGCCGCCCACGATCGGCGCCTGCTCGACGATGCCGTCGATGGCGTCGGCGATGATCACGGTGATGTTGTCCGGGCCGCCGCCGCGGAGAGCCAGCTGCACCAGCCGCTCCACGCAGGCCTTCGGGTCGGTGATCTCGCGCATGGTCTGCGCGATCGTCTCCCCGCTGACCACTCCGGAGAGCCCGTCGCTGCAGATCAGGTAGCGGTCGCCCTTGAGCACCTGGCGGACCGAGTACTCCGGGTCGATGTCCCGGCCGTCCAGGGCACGGGTGAGCAGCGACCGCTGTGGGTGGCTGCTCGCCTCCTCCGGGCTGACGCGGCCCTCGTCGACCAGCATCTGGACGTACGTGTCGTCCTTGGTGATCTGCGAGAACTCACCCTTGCGCAGTAGGTACGCACGGGAGTCGCCGATGTGCACCATGCCGAACTTGCTGCCGGAGAAGAGAACCGCGGTCAGCGTGGTCCCCATCCCCTCCAGCTGAGGGTTGGCGTCGACCGTGTCCCGCAACTGTTGATTGGCGGTCCCGACGGCGTGCCGCAGCGCGTCGACCATGGCGTCACCTGGGACGTCGTCGTCGAGGGGCGCCATGGCGGCGATAACGATGTTGGACGCGACGTCACCAGCGGCCATGCCGCCCATGCCGTCCGCGACAGCGAGAAGTCGCGGCCCGGCGTAGACGGAGTCCTGGTTCAGGTCTCGGATCAGACCGCGGTCGCTCTGGGCGGCATAGCGCAGGGTCAGGGTCATGGCCGTAACTCGAGGGAAGTGCGCCCGATCCGGATCGGAACGCCAAGGGGGACTGGAGTGGGTCCGGAGACCTTACCCCGATCAAGGTACGTGCCGTTGGTCGAGCCGAGGTCCTCCACGAACCACTGACCCTCCCGGGGCACCAACCGGGCGTGCCGGGCCGACGCGAAATCATCCGTGATGACGAGCGTCGAATCCTCGGCCCGGCCGATCGTGATCGGAGCTTCACCGAGCGTGATCCTGGTGCCGGCCAGTTGACCGGCGGTCACGACCAGTTGCCGCGCCGCCTTACCGCGTTTCACCTTCGCCGGCCGACCCTGAAGCACCACGCCACCCACCCCCCGAGGGCTGGCGACGATGCTCTTGGACCGGCCACCGGCGAAGAGATCCCGCCGGATGACCCCGACCACCGTGAACACGAAGATCCACAGAAGGATGAGGAAACCGAATCGGGCGACGGTGAGGACGAATTCGGGCAAGGCCGCTAGCCGTCCACTCGGAAGGTGAGCGTGGTCGTCCCGAGCTGGATCATGTCGCCCGGGTTGAGCGCGACGGCGGACACCCGCTGGCCGTTGACCATGGTGCCGTTCGTCGAACCCAGATCGGTCAGTACGACCTGATTGCCGTCGTAATCCAGCCGGGCGTGGCGCCGGGAGATGCCGACGTCGGGCAGGCGAAGGTTCGCCTGGTCACCACGGCCGATCACGGTCGAGCCCATCTGGAGCGGGTAGGTCCGGCCGTCACCGGAGACCAGCCCGACACTGCGCGGCCCACCGTGGTGCGGCTGCTGGTAGCCACCCTGCTGGTGCTGGTCATAGGGCGAGTACTGCGGGCCGGCGTCATACGCCGGCTGCTGCACCGGGGCCACCTCGCCGCCGGTGTACACCTCCGCGGTGACCCGGAACATGCCCGTGTCCAGCCCATCCCCACGCTCGATCTCGACGATCACGTCGCCGTAGACCGTCCAGGCCTGCTCGCCGATGAACTCGGCCTGCGACTGGGCGAGCTCCTGGGCCAGCGCGGCGGCATACGGCGCCAGCCGGCTGTGGTCATACGGCGACAGGTCGATCACATAGCGGTTGGGCACGAGGGTGCGGCCACCGGCGAGGATGGCCTTGTGCGCCTCGGCCTCCCGCTGCATGGCATTCAGAATCTCCACAGGGTGCACGACACCCTTGAACACCTTCGCGAAGGCCCCTTCGACCAGGCCTTCCAATCGCTTCTCAAAGCGCTGCAGCACGCTCACCGGCTCCTCCTCGGGTTCCGAGGACATGATGGTATCCGGCCGCCGCTTGCGCATCCTTAGCCCAAGAGCAGCCGGCACTTCTGACCCTCGTATGACCGCCTCTGACGCCGTGCTAGTGTTTCCAGCGTCGCGAGGCGGTATCTACTCGCTTGGTGACCTGTGCCAGCGTAGTCTGTCGCAGCTGGCAACAACGAAGCAGGTTCGACCAGCCCGCTTCGGCCGAGAAGGTCGGATGTATGATCTTCGAGGAAGTCACATGGGGATGTGGCGGAATGGCAGACGCGCACGGTTCAGGTCCGTGTGTCCGAAAGGACGTGGGGGTTCAACTCCCCCCATCCCCACTCAGGTCCAGGGGCCCTTTGTCCGCAGAAAGCGCGGACCGGGGGCCCTTCGTCATATCTGCTCCGGGGGCCGAGCCCCCGGACGCCCCGCGTTGCGTGGGTCACCGTGGAAGGTGCTGGTGCGCATCCCCGGGGGACTCGCTGCGTTGCGTGGGTCGCCGTGGAAGGTGCTGGTGCGCATCCCCGGGGGACTCGCTGCGTTGTGTGGGTCGCCGTGGAAGGTGCTGGTGCGCATCCCCGGGGGACTCGCTGCGTTGTGTGGGTCGCCGTGGAAGGTGCTGGTGCATCCCTGGGGGCGCCCCGTGTTGTGTGGGTCGCCGTGGAAGGTGCTGGTGCATCCCTGGGGGATGGCCCCGCGTTGCGTGGGTTGGCCGGGGAGGTTGGGGCGGATTTGCGGGAGCGCCGCTTTGCTGGGGTGTTGAGCGTGGGGTGGGTGACTTTTTGACCTGCAAGGTCAAACCTTTTGGGTACGGGGGAGCGCGGCGGTTTCTGGTCAACTTTCGGGTGAAGGTGTGAGGGGCGTTATGCTCGCCGCCTCATCGGTTCTCAGGGTGGAGTGACGGTCGTGACAGCGACTAGTGCGGGTGTCGGGCAGGACAAGCGGAACGTGCTCGGTGTGCTCGTGGATGCGACCGACTATGCGACGGCGACCACGCGGATCATCGAGGCCGCCCGGGAGCAGCGCGGGTTCGCCGTGACGGCGCTCGCGGTGCACGGCGTGATGACCGGCGTCGAGGATCCGGCCCACAATGCCCGGCTGAACTCGTTCGATCTGGTGACCCCGGACGGCCAGCCGGTCCGCTGGGCGCTGAACGTGCTGCACAAGGCGAACCTGACCGATCGGGTCTACGGCCCCGAGCTGACCCTCCGGGTCGTCGAGCAGGCGGCCGCCGAGGGCCTCCCCGTCTACCTGTACGGGTCGACCGAGCCCACCCTGGAACGTCTGGTCCCGGCTCTGATGGAGATGTTCCCGGCACTCAAGATCGCCGGTGTCGAGGCGTCGAAGTTCCGCAAGTCACAGCCGGGCGAGGCGGAGGCGATCGCGGAGCGGATCAAGGCCTCCGGCGCCCGTGTGGTGCTGGTCGGCCTGGGCTGCCCGCGGCAGGAGATCTTCACGTACGCGATGCGCCCGCTGCTGAACATGCCGTTGCTGGCCGTCGGCGCCGCTTTCGACTACCACGCCGGCCTGCTGAAGAACCCGCCCGCGTGGATGCAGCGCTACGCCCTGGAGTGGCTGTGGCGCCTGGGTCTGGAGCCGAAGCGGCTGTGGAAGCGGTATGTGCTGCTCAACCCGGCGTACCTGAGCCGGCTCGCGGCGCAGAAGCTGGGCCTGTGGAAGGCGACCCCGCCGGCGCCCGCAACCGAACGGGTGCACGAGTTCGCGGTCTGAGCCGCGGGGATCTTGTTCCCGACAGTGCGACACAGATCACTGTCGCCTTGAGCCGTTGATCCACATGGTCCGGTAAGTCCTTGACGGAGAGTGTCGACACGCATACGGACAGTGTCACGAAACCCTTACGGGTGGCCGCTCCGGGCATATCCCGGTTTCGGCATCACCACGATCGGTGAAGGCTGTCGATGTGAACACCGTCGTGGACGTCATCCTGATCGGCACCCTCGCCGTCGTCTGGCTCGCTGCCGGGCTGCTGGTCGACGGGATGCCCGCCGCTGTGACCGCGCGCCAGCTCCGCCGCCGGGCCGGTCTGCTCTCCGCGCTGGTCGGCGCCGGCGTCACGGTGTTCGCCGCGGTTCCCCTGCTCTCCGAGCTGGTGCCGGGCGCCTCGGCGGCACCGGCCGCCGCCGTGCTGCCCGGTGTGCCGGCGCTGATCGTGCTGACCGCGACCCGGCGCCGTCTCGGCTGGGTTCGGCGTGGCGCGGGGGCGTTCGCCGCCGCGCCGCTGACGCCGGTTCCGCCGGCTCTTCGGGCCGCGGCCGCGCATCCGCTGCTGTCCGCGCCGTTGCAGATCACCGGGATCGCCGCGCTGCTGGGCCTGCCGATCGCGGCGGGCCTGGTGGACCTGCCCGGCGGTGCCGCGACCGGGATGCTGGGCGTCGCCGTCACGGTGACCGTGGTGACCGTGGCCGGCATCGGGATCCGGGCGTCGCTGCGGCACAGCCGGCTGGCCCCGCTGGTGCTCGCCCCGATCAGCCACCGGGACCGGGAGCGGGCGCCCGCCGGCGCCCGCTGACCTCTACTGCTTCTTCGCCTCCTGGACGTAGAGCAGCTCCAGGATCGAGCGGGCTGCCTCGAACCAGCGGTCCAGCCACTCCGAGGGCGGCAACGTCCCCCGCGCCGGCAGCTCCATCAGGAGTCCGCGCAGCAACGGATGGTCGGCCATCGACTGGCTGGACGACGCGTCGGACCAGGCGCCCGACGGGAAGACCGGCTCGCTCAGTCCCTGCAGGTCCAGGGACGGCAGCTTCGCGGCCCGGTCCAGCGGGCTGGTCGGCTCGATGCTGTGCGACCGCCCCGGCGACCGGGTCGGCAGGCCCGAGCTGTTACGGGAGACGAGCTCACCGTCGGTGTGGTCGCCTGTCAGGGCCTCCCGCCGGCCCTGCCGGTACGCGCTGACGCCCCCGCTGAAGCGGTCCTGTGCCGTCGACGAACCGTTGCTGAGGTTCTCGGAACCAATCGTCATCTCTTTGCCTTGCCTCGTCGGTGATGTGTCCCGGCCCGTCAGCGCGGTCCGGTCCGCGCCTGGAGCTTTCAACGAGGCGAGCCGCGCACAGCGACGCAAAATCGGGCAAATGGCAACGGCCGGTCCGGCGATCGGATCGCCGGACCGGCCGCGCCACCGTCCTCAGAGGTCGAACTCGCCGTCCTTGGCTCCGCCCACGAACGCGTCCCACTCCGCGGACGTGAAGATCAATGCCGGTCCCGACGGGTTCTTCGAGTCACGCACCGCGATCGCCTCGCCGACGAACGCGACTTCGACGCAGTTGTCGCAGTTCGGTCCGCTCCGCGTGCTCTTGAACCAGCGTGCCTGGTTCAGATCGACTCGGAGGCCCTTCGCCTCGATTTCCACAATGGCTCCTCTGCCAACTTCTCGATCATCCCGATGGACTGCTCCGGATCCAGGGCGGCGGCCCGGATGGTGCCGAACACCTCGCGGTACTTGCGGAGTTCGTCGTCCTTCTCCAGGAAGAGCCCGCCGGCCGCGTTCTCGGCGAACACCAGGGCGGGATCACCGTCCGAGGGGAAGTCGAGGATCGCGAACGCGCCGTCCATGGCGGCGTGAGCGCCGACCGCGAACGGCAGGATCTGGAGAGTCACGTTCGGAAGGCGGGCGGTTTCGACCAGATGTCGCAACTGATCGCACATGACCGCGTCGCCACCGACCGGGCGGCTCACCACCGCTTCATCGAGCACCACCCAAAGATCGATTGGATCGTCCTGAATCAGTAACGACTGCCGTTCCATACGGACGCGGACCCGTTGCGCGATTTCCAGATCGGTGTCATCCCATCGGGCGGATCGAATGAGAGCCATTGCGTACCGCTCGCTCTGCAGAAGGCCCGGAATGACCTGCTGCTCGTACGCCTGAATTGATCTAGCTTCTGCTTCGAAACCTACATAGGTGCTGTTCAGGACGGTGGAGAAGGGATGCCACCACCCTTTCTTCCGGGCATCTCGCGAGATTTCTACCAATTCTTCCAAAATGTCCGGATCGACCTGATAAATGACCAACATTGCACTGACGTCGTGCGGGCTGGCGGTGGTATGCCCGGTTTCGATCCGGGATATCTTGGACGGCGAGCAGCCCAGCCGCTCGGCCACCACGTCGATCGTCACGCCGGCCGCCTCGCGATACCTACGCAGTTCCACCCCGAGGCGGCGTCGACGGACGGTGGGACTGCGGCGTCGATTCACCCGCTCAGTCTCCCGACCTGTTCGTGATCAAACAAGCACATTGGATGATCACGGAGAATCACGGAAGCGTGACATGCAACTTGCATCGACGAGACTGGTGGTGCAATCTTTCCGTATGGCCTGCATCACTTAACGTTCTTGAGAGATGTCGGCAAGTCAGACAAATACCAGCAAGACGACGTCCGATACGGGGCGCCGAGCCACCTGCGGTCCACGATGGACTCCTCCCGGAACCGGGTAGGCGTGATCGGCGATAGTGACGTTCCGCAACCTCCTTCGATGGTCAAATCCGTCGAAGACTTGCAAAGGCGCATCAAGGCGGCAAACTGGTGCGTCTGGGTCACCAAAGTCCATCTACACGGGTCTCAGGGCAGGAGATGACGTGGTTCTACCTCGGTCCGGTGATGTCATCCACGTGACGAAAGCGGCGAGCGTCCAATTCGCATCACCGATGCTCTTCCGGGTCATCCGGGTCCACGACTGGCCGACCTACGAGGGCTGGGTCTGGCTGGACGGCTACGAACTCAACTCGGCCGGTGACGCGGTCGAACGCCGCTCCATCTTCGTACAGGTCAATGGTCTTCGCCCGGTCGGGAAAGCGCCCGATCCGCGGCTGCGCAACAGCCGTCAGCCGGCCACCCGCCCCGGGGTGGTCCCCGCGCGGACGGCCCGCACCCCGCGCTAGATCAATCTCCGGCGGAGGGCGCCGACGTCGTCGGGGACGGGTCATCCGTCCCCGAGGTGGCCACGATGAGGCTCACCCGGGTGTCCGACGGCACCTGCTGCCCCTCCGCGGGGTCACAGTCGATCACCGTCTCCGGTTCGGCGTCACTCTCCCGGCGGATCACCCGGTATCCGAGGCCCGAGCGGGTCAGCGCCGCCTGCGCGTCGGCCAACGGCATGCCGCGCAGTGCCGGAACCATCACCTCACGATCCGCCGCGTCCGTGGTCGGCGGCACGGTGACCGCCTCGGTGACCGGGGGCAGGCCGGGGGCGGTGGGATCCACTGTCTCGGTCGTCTGCCGCGCGGTCGGCGCGGTGGCGGGCGTCTCCACCTCACCACCGGAGTTCCGCACGATCAGCACGACACCGAAGCCGAGCATGCCGAGCAGGACCAGCGAGATCGTGCCGATGGCGATCGGCGCCCACCAGTGGGCGGGCGGCTCGGCGATCCCGGTGGCGGTCCAGTCGGCGTCCTCGTCGAACTCGTCCCGGCGATAGGCCCCGATCGGACGGACCCCGGCCCGGCCGGTCCACACGTCGGAACCGTGCTCCTCCGGCCGTGGGGCCGGCTCGTCGTCGACGGACGACAACGGACGGGTCTCGTCGTCCCGCTCCGGTTCGTCTTCCTCGGGCATCACCGCGCCCCTTCCGCTCCGTACATCCGCGCTCGTCGCAGCGTCAAGGTATCGAATCCTGCGGCCTGGTTGTGGTTTCCACCAGCGGAAAGCGACCGTGGTGACCATTTCCCAGACATCGGCGGCGACCAGTACAGTGCGCGGCATGGCCGATAAGGGCTGGACAACACAGGCTGCCACCGCGGCCGGCATCGCGGCCGGAACCGGGGCCGCTCAACTGGGCCTGGGCTACGGCCTGGGGGTGATCGCCTGGCCGGTCACCCTCGCCGACGCGGACAGCGTCTGGCTGGGCAGCCTCGGCTGGGCGACCTGGATCACGGCGAGCGCCACAGTGCTCGGCGCGGTGATCGCCGGACGGCTGCGCACCGAACGAACCGGCAAGTGGCGCGCCCTCTGGCGATTCGCGCTGGCGGTGGCCTCGGCGGTGGGCGCGCTGGTGTCACTCGTCCTGGTCGCGTTGCCGGCCCGGTCGGCGGTCCGCGCCGACACCCTGTCCCCGCAGATGGTCGCCGCCGCCTACGCGCTCGCCGGTCTGCTGGCCGGTCTCGTGGTCGCGTTCTGGGCCGTGTCGTCCACCCCGGTCGCGGCCAACCTGATCGGGACGGCGCTGTGGCTGTGGGCGCTGGCCATCGCCGGCGTGGTGGCCGAGCTGATCACCGGCCGGGACTTCGCCACCTACCTGACGAGCTGGCAGTTCGCCGAGTCGGTGAGCCCGATCCGGTACGGCGGGATCTACTGGCCGAGCGCGCTGCTCACCCTGGTCGCGGCGTTCGTCATCGGGCTGGTGGCGGCCGGCCCGGCGGCGCTCAAGGGCGAGCTCGGACTGGGCACGGCGATCTCCGGTGCGGTCGGGCCGCTGCTGGTCGCCTTCTCCTTCCTCACCCTGGCGCCACAGTTGACCGCGGCGATGGGGCCGCTGCAGTCGGCGTACCTCATCGCTCCGTATGCCGTGCTGGCCGGGCTGGGCGGATCCGCGCTGACCGTGGCTCTGGTGAAAGGCCGGCGGCGCCGGCTCGGCCGGAGTGAGGCGCCGGCCGCGCCGGAGACGCCGGAGACGCCGGCCGAGGCGCCGAAGCCGACCGCCGCCCCCGCGAAGCCGGTGAAGGCGACCGGCCGGGTCAGCGCTCCGGCTCCGGAGACACCGGCGCTTCCCGCTGCCAAGCCGGCTCCGGTGGACCCGGAGATCGCCGAGGCGGCCCGCCCGAGCGGCCGCCCGCCGGCCAAACGCCGCAACGGTAACGGCGACACCGCCCCGCGATCCACCATCACACCGCCGCCGGCCAGTCCGGCGGTGGCCCGGATCAACCCGGACGACCCCAAGAAGACCGGTCGATAGCCTCAGACCGGCCAGGTGTGCACCGGCTCGTTGGTGCGCTGGAACTCGAGGTAGCGCTGTGTCATCTCCCGCAGCGCCACCTCGCGGTCGAAACCTCGTTCCTGCATGGCGCGGACCGTCTCACTCTGCCAGGCGGCACCGTTGCGCCTGGTCCGGCAGCGGTCCTCGATGATGCCGAGAAACCGGTCGCGATGGGCCGGGCGTACGCCGTACCGATCCAAACCGGACCGCGCGCGCGGAAGCAGCACGTCACGCACCAGATCGGTCACCGGCACCGCACCGAGGCCGGGCCAGAACAGCCTGGCCTCGATCCCGTCCCGCGCTCCAGCCCGGAAGTTGGCCTCGGCGGCCGCGAAGTCCAGACATGCCCAGAGCGGCGGGTCCTCCTCGGCCAGTTGCCGGACCAGTCCGAAGTAGAACGCCGCGTTGGCGAGCAGGTCGGCCACGGTCGGGCCGGAGGGCAGGACCCGGTTCTCCACTCGCAGGTGAGGGCGGCCGTCGGTGACGTCGTAGACCGGCCGGTTCCAGCGGTAGACGGTGCCGTTGTGCATGCGCAGCTCGTGCAACCCGGGAACGCCCCCGGCGGACAGGACGGCGGCCGGATCCTCGTCGCCGAGCTCCGGCAGCAGGGGCGGGAAGTACCGGATGTTCTCCTCGTACAGGTCGAGGATCGAGTCGATCCACCGGTCGCCGAACCACACACGTGGCCGTACGCCCTGGGCCGCGAACTCGTCCGGCCGGGCGTCGGTGGCCTGTTCGAAGAACGGGATCCGGGTCTCCGCCCAGAGTCTCCGCCGGTAGAGGAAGGGCGCGTTGGCGCCGAGCGCGAGTTGCACGCCGGCGATCGCCTGGGAGGCGTTCCAGTACCGGGCGAAGTCGGCCGGCCCGACCCGCAGGTGGAACTGGGCGCTCGTGCAGGCGCCCTCGGGGGCGATGGTGTCGCTGCTGGTCAGCAGCCGTTCCACACCCTGGATGTCGATGCGGAAGTGGTCGCCGCGGGCGCCCACGATCTCGGCGTCCAGCGCGCGGAAGCGCTCGTTGTCGGAGATGTTGGCGAGCACCAGGTCGCCGGGGGTGACGGTGGGCAGCATGCCGATCAGGATGAGCCGGATCTCCCGTTTGCGGGCGGACTCGGCGACTCCCCGCAGCGCCTGGAGGATCTCCCGCTCGTAGTCGCCGAGCCCGTCCCCGGCCAGCGATCGGGGTGGCACGTTCAGTTCGAGGTTGAACCGGCCGAGTTCCAGCTGGAAACGGGGGTCGTCGAGGTCGGCCAGGATCTCGGCGTTGCGCATGGCCGGCGCCGCCTCCGCGTCGACCAGGTTGATCTCGATCTCCAGGCCGGTGGTCCGGTCGCCGGCCTCGATCCGGCCCTCCGCGAGCATCCCGGCCAGCACCTCGAGATCCCGGCGAACCCTCCGCCGGAACAACACCCGGTCATGCGGCGCGAAGACGGCGGTCACCAGTTCCTTGCCCATGTGCCCTCCCGGGAACGGCGGGGGACGAAACGGAAATCGATCACCTCTCTGTGAACGAATGCTTGCGCTCGGTTCACCCTGCCATCCCATGCGGACGACCGCCAGACATCCGGAAACACGGAGAAGCGCCGCCCGGCCGGGCGGCGCCTCTCCGATGAGGACGGTCAGCCCTGCTGCAGGATGGCCTCACCCTCGATCTCGATCTTCACCTTCTTGCCGATCATCACACCACCGGTCTCCAGGGCCATGTTGTACGTCAGGCCCCAGTCCTCCCGGTCGATCTCGGTGTGCGCGCTGAAACCGAAGAGATGCTGCCCGTACGGGCTGGTGGTGGCGCCCTCGAACTCGACGACCAGCTCGACCGGCCGGGTGACTCCCTTGATGGTGAGCTCGCCGTCGAGGACGAACTCGGCGCCCGCGTGCGACTTCACGCCGGTGCTGCGGTACTCCATCGTCGGGTACTTCTCGGCCTCGAAGAAGTCGCCGGTGCGCAGGTGGTTGTCGCGGTCGACCTGACCGGTCTCGACGCTGGCGGTCTTGATGGAGGCGGTGACCGAGGACTCCAGCGGGTTCTCCCCGACGGTGATGGTGGCGGTCGCCTCGGCGAACTGGCCGCGGACCTTGCTCACCATGAGGTGCTTCACCACGAAGCCGACCCGCTTGTGCGCCGCGTCCAGCTCGTAGGTGCCGGCGGCGGGGATCTGGAGGCCTTCGAACTCGCGGGTGCTGACGGTCATGACACTGCCTTCTCTCGAAGCTGGGTTCAGTACTTGTCTGACGGAGCAACTATATGCGCCGCAATATTCCCCCTGTCAAGTGCCTGCTAGAGTCGAGAGCGTGAACACGGACCTTGACGACCCACGCCTCACCGCAGTCGGGCTGCTCGCGGAGGCGTACACGGGCTTGATGAACCGGCTGGCCGCGCAGTTCGAGGAGCACCGCCTCTCCCCGGTGGAGTTCGAGGTGCTGATGCGGCTGGCCCGGTCCCCCGGCAATCACCTGCGGATGACCGACCTGGCCGGGCAGACCACCCTCTCCACGAGCGGTGTCACCCGGGTCGTCGACCGGATGGAGCGCAGCGGTCTGGTCCGCCGCGAGGCGTGCCCCAGCGACCGGCGCAGCTCCTACGCGGTCATCACCGACGAGGGCATGCGGCGGCTCACCGAGGTGCTGCCGGGGCATCTGGAGCTGGTTCAGCGGTGGTATGTCGGGTTGCTCCCCGAGGCCCGGCTGGCGCAGCTGCTGGACTCACTGCGCACGATTCGCGACGCCGTCAACCCGTGCGCGACGGCGGGCAGCACGGAACCCGCGCTGCCCGCCTGATCGGTCTCGGTTACAGGCCCAGACCCCGGGCGATCAGCATGCGCTGCACCTCGGAGGTGCCCTCGCCGATCTCGAGGATCTTGGCGTCCCGGTAGAACCGGCCGACCGCGGACTCGTTCATGAACCCGTAGCCGCCGTGCACCTGGGTGGCGTACCGGCTGTTCTCCATGGCGGCGTTGCTGGCGTTCAGCTTGGCGATCGCGGCGTGCCGCTTGAAGTCCTCGCCGGCCAGCATCCGGGCGGCCGCGTCGTAGTAACCGAGCCGGGCCACGTGGGCGCGCATGTCCATGTCCGCGATCAGGAACTGCACGGCCTGGTTGGCGCCGATCGGCTTGCCGAAGGCGGTGCGGTTCTTGGCGTACGCCACCGACTCGTCGACGCAGCCCTGGGCCAGGCCGACCGAGAGCGCGGCGATCGCGATCCGGCCCTCGTCGAGGATCCGCAGGAACTGGGCCAGACCCCGGCCCCGCTCGCCGAGCAGGTTGGCCGCCGGCACCCGGACCTCGTCGAAGAACAGCTCGTGGGTGTCCGACGCGCACCAGCCGACCTTGGAGTAGCCCGGCGCCACGGTGAAGCCCGGCGTACCGGACGGCACGATGATGGTCGACAGCTCCTTGCTGCCGTCCGGGTTCGTGCCGGTCACCGCCATCACCGTGACCAGACAGGTGATGTCGGTGCCGGAGTTCGTGATGAACGCCTTCGTTCCGTTGATGACCCATTCACCGGCGCCCTCGTCGAGCACCGCACGGGTGGTGGTGCCGGCCGCGTCCGACCCGGTGCCCGGCTCGGTCAGACCGAAGGCGGCGAGCGCTTCACCGCTGGTCAGCCGGGGTAGCCAGCGCTCCTTCTGCTCAGCGGTGCCGTACCGGAAGATCGGCATGGCGCCGAGCGAGACGGCGGCCTCCAGCGTGACGGCGACCGAACTGTCCACTCTGGCCAGCTCCTCCAGGGCCAGGCAGAGCGCGAAGTAGTCGCCACCCATTCCGCCGTGCTCCTCCGGGAAGGGGAGCCCGAAAAGGCCCATCTTTCCCATCTGGTGCACGACCTCGTACGGAAAGGTCTTGTTCTCGTAGTGCTCGGCGATCACCGGCGCGATCTGTTCCCGCGCGAACTGCCGCACGCCGGCGCGCAACTCCGCATACTCGTCGCCGAGCCGGAAGTCGACCATGGCACCGTCCTTAACGCTCGTTAGAGTGAACGAACGTTAGGTTATCTCAGCGCCCGGGGAGCGGCAACGACGAATGGGAGCCCCCGTCGTTACGGGGACTCCCATTCGTTTTCACTGCTACCGGCGCTGTGGAGTAGCGCCGGCGGTCACCGGCGGCGCGAGCCACCGGTGCGAGTCGCGCCCGGGACCGGCGCAACCCGGCCTTCCACCGCGCTCGGTCAGCGCAGGGTGTCGAGCAGGTCGAGACCACCGAAGCCGGCCGAGCCGAAGCCGCCCAGGTTCTTGGTCAGCCCCGAGACCGGGGACTTCTCGGACTCCCGGCCGCCGTCGCCGTTGCCGTACTTGTCCGGGCTGACGTAGCCGTCGTCGTCCTTGTCGGCGTTGCCGGTCGGCAGCTCGTAGCCGTCGTCGTTCTTGTCGGCGGGGAGCTCGTCGTCCCGGTCGCCGCGGTTGCCGCCCTTGTCGTACCCGGCGTTGGCGTTGCCCTTGTCGTCCTTGGCGTCGTAGCCGTCGTTACCGCGAACGCCGCCCTTGTCGTCGTCCGGGGTCCACTGGTTGCCGTCGCCCTTGACGATGCCCTTGCCGTGGCCCTTGTACTTCGGCTTCTTGTGGCCGTAGTAGTGGCCCCGCGGGCCGTCCGGGCCGAGGTCGCCCAGGAACTCGTCGCAGTCGTCCAGGATGTAGTCCGGAACGGGGTAGTACGGCACGTAGTTGTGCGCCGGCAGGATGCCGTAGTCCGGCTCCGAGTCGAAGTCACCGGGGTGGTAACCGCCCGGGTAGCCCCCACCGGGGTGGTGACCGCCCGGGTAACCGCCGCCACCGGGAAGGACCCCACCCGGGTGACCGGGGTGCCCTGGGTGACCCGGGTGACCGGGGTGACCCGGGTGACCCGGGTGACCGGGCTGGCCGTCGCCCGGGTTGAAGGAGATCGGCCGGCCACCGCCGCCACCGATCTGGTTCGCGCAGATGCCGGTCGCGCTGGCGAAGCCCAGCGCGCCGATCGCGTTGCCGCACGCGTTGATCGGGATGTTGATCGGCACGGCCACCTGAGTGCCGTTGCCCAGGCCGTAGTTGCCGGTGCTGAGCTGGTCGCCGAAGCCGCCCCCGACACCGTTGGTGCTCTCGGTGCGCTTGCCGGCCTTCTTGCTCTCCTGCGGATGGGCCATCCGGTAGGTCGGGCCGATCTGGTTCGCGCAGATGCCGGTCGCGGTCGCGCCACCGATCAGCGCGAGGGCGTTGCCGCACGCGTTGATCGGGATGTTGATCGGCACGGCCACCTGGGTGCCGTTCAGGGCGCCGTAGTTGTTGAAGCTCAACTGGTCCGGGTTGCCGCCGACACCGCCGGGACCGCCCCAGATGCTCTCGGGGGTCCGGGCGCTCTCCACGTGGTTGGCGCTGATGCCCTTGGCGGTCGCCTGGCCGCCGACGGCGGCGGCGTTGCCGGACACGTTGACCGGCACGGTGACCGGCACGGCCACCTGGGTGCCGTTCAGAACGCCGTAGTTGTTGAACGAACGCTGCTGAGCCCGGCCGCCGTTCTCGACCTTGTTGGCGCCGACCCCGAACGACTGCGCCGCGCCCAGAACGCCCACCGAGTTGCCGACCAGGTTCACCGGCACGGTGATCGGCATGGCGACCTGGGTGCCGTTGAGCGCGCCGAAGTTGTTGAAGGATGCCTGGTCGACGTCGGCCTGGGCGACCGCGGCCGGGGCCAGCAGGAGGGCGCCGGCGGCCAGGACGCCGACACTCAGAGTCTTACGAACCCAAGTCTTCTTCATCAGAAAAGAGATGCCTTTCGCAAATGGTCAGCATTGTTTCCGCGTATTCATTTGTTCGGTCCGGAACCACGGTTTTCGGGCGCAGCGGTGCCCTGGCACGTTTTTCCAAGCCCTGACTCCGCCTGTCGACACGCGCCCTGAGGTGGCGCTTCGATCGCGGTGAAGGTGATGCCCTCGAGTCCTTGACGATTCGCCGCTTGTGCGCAAACGGTTCAGGAATCGCTGTCCGAACGCTCTACGAAGCGCCGGTGGAGGGTGCGGCGGAACGCCATCACTAGTCAGGCGAGACGGTCGGTGCCTCGGCGTCGTTCCGCCGGGCCTCGACGTCGGCCGCTACCGGCAACCGGTGGTCAGCCACCGCGCCGTTCGCGAACCGGGCCGGAAGGACGGCTACCGAGCCGGCCTCCGGAGACGCTCCCGTGCCGTTGGCCGGGATGCCGCTGACTGCCCCGAGGTTCATCCGTCGCGGCGCGGGCCCGTCATCGGGCACCTCGTCACGGACGGTCTCCGGCGCCGGCCGGGCGGCCGGGACCTGCCGGTGGACCTGGGACCTGGGCTCCGCCTTGGCTTTGCCCTTCTTCAACTTCGCCTTTCCGGTACGCGTGACAACCGGTTCCTCCGGCTGTTCCGCCTCCGGTTCGGCGGTCGTGACGTCGGCGACGGGTCGTTTCGGCGGGGCCTTCACCGAAACGGGTTCGGTCACGGGTTCCGCGACGGTCTTCGCCGGCCGGGACTGCGCCCGGTCGTCCACAGTTCCACCGCTGGCACGCGGGGCAGCGGTCGCCGTTCGCAGCAGCACGCCGACGGTCTCGCCGTCGATCGCGGTCACCTCGTGCACGACCTCGTCGATCGTCTCCACCGGCGTGGACAGCAGTGGCCGGTGGTTCTTCGGTGCGGTCTCCAGCGGCTGGGCGGCCGCCTCGAGGAGTTCGCCGACCGTGGGTTCGTTCCCGGTCACCGTCGCGACCTCGGACAACACGGACCCGAGCGGGTCATCGTGGTCCGCGGCGTGTGCGGCGGAGCCGGTGAGCAGCCAGGCCACTCCGGCCAGGCCTCCGACGACGAGTGCACGCAGGACCCACCGGGATCCGGCACGGCCCGCGCGGCGCTCCGTCCGCCGCTCCGCCCCCTGGCTGTGGGACGGCATGAGCGGGGAGCCGCCTCGGGTGTCCGGCAGCGACCGGCACGTCGCGCGCTCGTCGCGCTCGACCCCCCAGCCCGCCATGATCCACCCCTCGTCGTCGCGGTGGCCGATTAGCCCTGTTCACTACAAACAGGCGGTATTGGCCACTCGGTATTGGTAACGACGGGAGCGAGCCGAAAGTCACGCGGACAAATCGGAAAAATGATCGCAGGGAAAAGCAGTGAGAATCACACCGAGTACGCGTGCGGTCCTTAATGGCCGGTCAGGGCATGAATCGTCGCGTCGCGCAGCAAAGCCGCCCGGCACACCCGATCCACCTCACCACCCAGGAACGGTGTGGAGTTCATCAACCCGAACGCCGCATGCGCCAGCACCCGGGCCTCGGGGGCCGGCAGCTCAGGGCGAACCCGCGACAGCACACCCACCCACTCCTCCACATAGAGCCGTTGCAGCTTGCGAATCTGACGGCGCGGGTCCTCCGGCAGCCGGTCCAGCTCGTGCAGGTGCAGAGCGATCACCGCCGGGTTGGCCAGCGCGAAGTCGACGTGGAAGTCGATCAGATCGGCGAGGGCGGCCTCCGCGTCATCCGGATGCCGGGCGACGCGCTCCCGGCCGCCCCGCAGCAAGCTCTCGCTGACCGGGATCAAGGCGGCGACCAGCATCGCCTCCTTGCCCGCGAAGTGGTGGTACAGAGCCGGACCGGTGACGCCGGCGGCGGACCCGATATCGTCCATCGACACGCCGTGATAGCCGCGGGAGGCGAACAGCCCCACCGCGATTCCCAGAATCTCGTCACGGCGCGACCGCCGCCGAGGCGCCGGCGGGGTCGTCCGGCGCCGCTGATCTACCGTCGTCACCTCGCAACTGTAACCCGATGTCAAGCCGGCACTTAACGGTCGTTCAGCCCTGTTCAGCAGCCCGCACCTCGGCGTACAGGCTGGTGACCAGCTCGCGGGTCGGCGAATCCGGACCCATCCGCTGCAGCAGCTCACCGAGGATCCGCCCGGCCTCCCGGGGAGAACCGGAACGCAGCAGCGCCTCGGCCAGCATGCCCTCCACCCGGTCGGCGTCATCCACCGCCCCGATGCCACGCAACGGCTCCGCGGCGCCCTCCAGATGAGGCAGCGCCTCCGCGTAACGGCCCCGGCGCATCAGCAGATTACCCACCTCGAAGGCGAAGATGGACCGGCCCCAGATCACGCCCGGCTGCGCGGCCAGCTCGGCCGGCAGCTCCGCATACCGCTGGGCGGCGAGCCGAATGACCTCCTCGGCCTCCGGCACCTCGTCGGCATAGTTGTGCGCCATCAGCCGGCGGCGCAGCACCCGCAACTCGGCCATCAGGTCACCGGCCTCGTGCAGCGCCTCGGCGGCGGCCCGGAAGGTCAGTGCGGCCTCACTGTCGCGATCCAGGTCGTACAGCAACTGGCCGGCCTGCTCGCCGACCTGGCCGCGACCGGCCGGATTGCCCTCCAGCCGCTCGATCAGATCGTGGTAAAGCTGAAGCGCCCGGCTGGTGTCGTCGAGGTCACGGTAGATCGCGGCCAGCAGGAACCGGGTGTCGACGGCCGGCTCCTCGGCGCCCAGCCGTTCGAAACCGAGCAGCGCCTCCTCAGCCACCTCGGCCGCCTCCGCCGGGCGACCCGCCTGCTGGTACGCCTGCGCCAGCTCGTGCCGAACGAAGACGCCGCCGCCGTCGGACTCGTCCGTACCGTCGCTCATGGTCGCGATCAGGGCGATCACCTCGACGTAGTCGTCGATCGCCTCGCCCGGACGATCCAGATTCATCAGGGCGCGGGCCCGGTGCAGCCGGGCCGGCAGCTCCGCACCCGACACCCCGGCGGCCAGCCCTTGGTCCAACGCCGCCACCGTCTCCTCCGGAGACTCGCTGAGCTGCCCGACCAGCACGGCCGCCTCCGCCGCGGCCCGCGCCGGGCCATGTGTTCCGTAGAAGGCCCACGCCAGGCGGGCGGCCGAGATCGCTTCCTCGTCCCGGTCGGCCAGTGCCCGGTTCTGCGCCCGGATCATCGCGTGGTACGCCACCCGCCGCGGGTCACCGGTCTCCTCGGCGAAGCGGTCCGACCGGTCACCGGCCTCGTTCGCCTCGTCGAAACGTTGCAGAAGCCGGTACATCTGGGACAACCGCACCCAGGCATTCGCCCGGCTCCGCGCGTCGCCGTGCGTGTCGTGGTGAGCCACGTTCGCCTCCACCACCGCCAGCAGCTCCTCGGTCGGCTCCTCGGTCCAGGCCTTCTGCACCGCGAGCCGGGCCCGCGCCATACCGGCCTCACCCACGTCACCGGCCTCGGTGAACAGCTCGACAGCCCGCTCCCAGGCGGCCGCCGTCGCCGCCTCGTCCTCATCCGGGGCGGCGAACCCGCGCAGCAGCCAGAGACGGGCTGCCAGTGCCGGTTCGGCGGGCGTCTCGAACCGGGCGTCGAAGGCCGCCAGCACGACACGAAGGGCGTCCTCCCGATCCTCCCGCCAGTGCTCCTCGGCCAGGTCGATCAGTTCCGCGGGCGTGGCCGCCTCCGGCACGTCCACCGGCGGAGCGGTTACCACCGGCGTCGGAGCCTCCTGCCGGGCCGGCCGTCGTGCGGTCGGCGAGAGCGGAACGTCCACACCGTACGGTTGGGCATCCATCACCCGGGCCATCAGCTCGCTCTGGTACTGGGTGCCGTTCCGGGCGTCGAAACGGGCCGCCGCCTCGACGGTGAAGGTCTCCAGCTCAGCGGCCACGGCCGCGGCGGTGACATCCGGTCGCCCGGCCCGGCGGACCACGGTGTCTCCGTGGCCGATCTTCGTGAGACGGCGCAGCAGCAGAACCGCCGACGCCGCGAAATTCATGGCGGCGGCCGGCGACGGCGCCCGTTCCAGCCAGTCGATGTGCCGCTGAAGAATCTCCAGGCCGCGATGCTCGTTCCCGGTACGCGCACAGAACCGGATGTGATCGCCGATACCCCACAGATCGGCCAGATTGTTCCGCTCGATCATGTACGACCGCCGGTGCGCGTCCGCGGCGTCCTGCGACCGCCCGGTCCGCAGATAAACCACCATCAGTTCGCTGAGAATGCTCTGCGGCTGCTCCGAACAGGACAGATCACCGGCGAGCACCGGCCCGGCAAGCTCGGCGGCCTCCTCGAAACGTCCCTGGTCGACGAGATGGTTCACCAGGGTGGTCGGGTCACAGCCGGCACAGTCGGAAAGCGAATCGCGGGGCGCGGCCTGCCACTTCTCGAACCACTCCGCCGCCTCCCCGGTACGCCCGACGTGCTGCGCAACCAGATACCGGTGCTTGTAGACCGCCTGCAAGCCGTGACCGGACTCCCGGTAACGCCGCTCCATGTCGTCGAGCACCGCATAGGTGCGCTCCAGCGGCACCTCCGGGAACTTCGTCAGCGAACTGACCATGTTCTTGAACAGCCACAACAGGTTGTGCATCCACCGTTGGTGGTACGGCCCCGGGTTGCGATCGAAATCGGCCACACACCAGGAGAACGTGGGGAAAGCCTTCACCGGCTCGCCGCCGTAGATGTACGCGGTCGTCGCGAACAGCCGCGCGTAGAACCGCAGCGCCGGGTCGTCAGTCGTGTCGACCTGCCGCAGCACCTGCTCCACCAGGGCGATCTGCGCAGCACCGTACGGCAGGTGCTGTGCCTCGTTGAGCAGCTCCCACAGCTCCTGGGCGGTCTTCATCGGGTCTCCTCCCCCGGGATGGCCCGATCCAGCAGGCCGAGGAACGACGTGGTGAGCAGCGCGGCGTCGGCCGGGCGAATCGGATGGTGGCCGAGCAGCAGCGCCTGCCCGTACAACGACTCAACGGCCAGACCGGCGAGCTCTGCGTCACCCAGTGCGGCAATCCGGCGAATCAGCGGATTGCGGTGATTGAGCACCAGTTGCGGCCGGTCGGCCGGCACGGTACGGGCAAGCGCGTCCAGCACCCCACCCCACAGGTCGTCGGCCTGATCGCGGCCCGTGGTGAACTCTTCATGGAAGGCCGCGGCCCGGCTCACCAGGTACAACGCGGGCATGGTGACCGGGTCGAAGGCGCGCACCACGACCTCGCAGCCGAGCCGGTCAAGGCGGCGCTGGGCGGCCGCCAGGAACGGGCGCAGCAGCAGCTCCGCCTCCGCGTCCAACCCGGTGAAGCGGGTCGTCAGGTCAGTCGGGTCCAGCCGCTCCGCACTGATCTCCGAATCGGTGGCGGCGAGACGCTGAATCAGCTCGGCGTCATACACGTAACCACCGTTGATCAGGCCCACGTCCTGAGCCGCGGCGACGCCGGCGAGCTGCCGGAACTCGTCGGTGGTCGCGGCATACCGCAGCACGCCGTGCCGGGCCCGGAACTCGGCGAGCGTGAGCTCACCCATGTTGGTCTGCATCGGATACCACTGCTCGACCAGGCGCAGCATCTCGTCGTCGTGCAGGGCAAGCGCCTTCACCCCGAGATGGTGGATGCTCAGGAACTCGGCGAGACGGCGCGGGTCCGTCGCCGACAACCGCACCAGCCAGCCGCGAAGCTGATCGGCGATCGCCTCCCGCGTCTCGGCCAGCATGCCGTCGTCGTAGAGCGCCTCACGGCTCGCCGTCGGGCGCAACTCGGTGCTGTCGACCACGCAACGGGCGAAGAACGCCCACTCGGGCAGGAGGCCCTCGATGCTCTCAGAGAGCAGCATCCGCTTCAGGTAGACCCGGTGGCCGCCGCGGCTCGCCGGATTGACCGGGGTGGGCAGCACGAACGCGGCGCCGGTGAGCCCGGCGGACGGCACGTTCAGCTCGATCACGTCGAAAGGCCGGAAACCCAGAGTGCGCTGGGCATACGCCATACGCGACTCGGGCGGCAGCTCCCAGGGCAGGGTGCCGGCGGTGACCGTGCGGCCGTCGACCGAGACGGCGACCGGAAGCAGAGAGCCGTAGGTGGTGGCCAGCTCGGCCACCGTCGAACCGGTCAGGAAATGCTCGGCACCGCGGCGCGGCAGCAGGGTGACGGTCGTGCCGGGCGCACGCTCGCCGCCGGCACGGACTGCGTAGCGGCCGTCCGAGTAACCGGTCCAGAGCACCGGGGCGGATCCCTCCCGGCGGGTGTGCACCCGGATCTCGTCGGCCACCAGGAAACAGGAGAGCAGGCCGATGCCGAACTGGCCGAGGAACTCGTGGCGGGCGAAACCGAGTTCGTCCCGTTTCGAGCTGCGGCCGATCGTGGCGAGCAACTCATGCACCTGCGCCTCGGTGAGGCCGATGCCGTTGTCGTCGATCCGCAGCGTGCCGTCGCCCGTGGTGTCGGAGGAGGCGATCGTCACCGCGCCGTCGTGCCCGGGGCCGTTGGCCGTGATCGCGTCGACGGCGTTCTGCAGCAGCTCCCGGACATACACCCGAGGGCTCGCGTAGAGGTGATGGCTGAGCAGATCGACGATGCCTCGCAGGTCGACCTGAAACGTGTTGCTCACGGTGCGGCACGGTACCGGTTACCTCCGACAAAATCAGACCGATATCGCTCGGTGAGTCGCGCTGAGCGCGACGGCCCCCGTTGGATCGGCCCCCAGCACGATCCACCGCCGCGTTCAGCACTTCTCACCCAAGCCGACGACCACGCCGCGGCGCAGCGGATCTCACCGGCCGACGAGGGCGGGGCGCTCGCCGGGCCGACAGGTAGACCGCCGCCCAGCGAAACCGCTGCGGCTCAACAAACGGCCGGCCGCCGCCCAGCAGAACCAGCCACCCAGCAGAACCAGCCGCCCAGCGCACGGGCCGCCGCCCAGCGCACGGCTGCCGTTCAGCGAACCGCCGCGGTCCAACGGACCGGCTCCGTCCAACGGACCGCCGCGGGCCCAGCGAACCGCCGTCGTCAAGCGAACCGCCGCCACCTGGTGACGGCTGGACGACTCCCTGGCAACTCCCGATTAGCGATCAGAAGCGTGACCAGCGCCAATGCCAGCACAGCCGGCCAACAACGCTGGGCCGTGGTCCAGTCGTCCCCCGTCGGGACCGGCCAGGGCGAGCTGCGCTCGGTGAAGAACAGGCTCACCACCAAGACGGCACCCTGCACGGTCGGCCCGAGGAGTGCGCCGGTCGCTTCGTCCCGATAGCGGGCACCGACCGCCGCCGCCGCGATCGGCAGGAGCCCGCACACCGCCGCCTGGAGGATCACGAACCCGTGCGGCCAGGTCGCCGCCGAGCCGAGCACATTTCGGACCGCAAGGTAGAGCAGCGCCCAGACCAGCACGGAGGGCACGAGCAACAACATCAGCCGCAACCATTGCCTCCGCCACCGTGGCATCGGACTGATCACTGTGGACGCCATCAGATCGGGCAGCGCGAACCCGACCGCGGCGCCCAGGACCGCCGCCGCCAGCCGCAACCCGGTCACGATCATGGTGGGTGTGGGCGAGGCCAGGAAAACCGGAAGCTGGGCGACAATGGCCAGCACCACCGCCGCGGCAAGAGGCAACCACGGCACGGCCCGGATCAGATGCAACGTCAACGGCCGGGTCACGTGCAGACTCCACGGTAGTCCGAGGCGACCGCGCCTTCGACCGGATCGGCCGGCGGCCCGTCGGGAATCGGCGGCGGTGTGATGGTCACGCCGAGGCCGGCCAGCGCGGTCGACGACGGGTCGAGGATCTCGGACCAGTGATCGGCAAGGTACTGCGAGACCTCGGCCTGCGGCTTGGCCAGCAGACTCTCGGCTGCCTGGATCTCAGCCCGCCCGTAATGCGTCCGGGGCAGGGTCCAGCCTTCACCCGGCGCGATCCGGCCGAGCAGCCACAGGCCGACGACCGCCCGGTGCTGGCCCGTGGCGTCACAGCTGAGCCAGGAGTGGTGCTCACGGGACAGGATCCCCACGGCGGTGGCTACGTAATCGCGAGCCATCCGGCGCCGCGAATCCTCGGCCCAGGCGCCGGTCCGCCCCCACCCATCTCCGATGACCATCTCCGGGTAGCCGGGAACCATCGGTTTCATGTCGTCCATGGCGGCGATCTGCCGGATCGACGGCCGCCGCGCGCCGGACGGGAGAAGGAGTGCGACAGGCTCGACGGCCTTCCTCCAGTGCTCGATCCACGGCGCATATCCGGGCAGGGCGCAGTAGCGCACGTCCGCGTGCACCCGGCAGTCGAGCTTGTCCGGGGCGGTCCGTTGCAGCCCCTCCTCGGCGTAGACGAAGTCCGGGGTGATCGCCGCCTCACGCTGGACGGCATAGCCGGCGAACACCGCGGCCACGACCGCGATCACCACCGAGCCACGTCGCGCCGCCGGCCAGGACGCCAGCGCGACGATCGCCACCAGCACGCCGATGAGGTAGAGCAGGTGCCAGCCGAAGGGATAGCGGTAGCCGAAGTCCCAGACGACGAACGGGACCGGCCAGACGCTGCTGTCCGAACCGCCCATGACCAGTGGCACCGAAAGTGCGAGGAAGATGGCGACCACGGCGAGCGGACCGGTCGCAGCCGCGGGCAGGATCCGGCCGGCCACCAGGCCGATCGCTGCTCCGGTAGGTGGAATGATGAGGACCACGGCGGCGGCCCAGACCTCGAATCGCCCGACCGGCCAGGTCGGCGCCACGAACGACAGGAGCGCCGCGTAGAGGACGATCCCGGCGAACATCGCGATCGGCACCACCACGAGCAGGCCGATGCTCCGCCGGCCGGGACCGGTGGGCATGGTCCGGACGGTCTCCACGGTGTGGGCCCGTTGGTCCCGGGCGACCGCCAGCTGCGACGCGACCAGCAGCATTGCCGCCAGCACCATGGCGGCCATGCCGCTGTTCTCGTGGAACGTCTCCCAGGTCGGCATGCGGGTCCAGGACCAGGCGAGTCCCAGGGCGATCGACAGCACCAGTCCGATCCAGAGGAAGGGGCTGCGCCAGATCCGCCGGGCCTCGGCCTGGGCCAGCGCCGCGGTCGCCGCCCTCGGCGACGGGACCGATCGCTCGGCCCGCTCAATGGTGATCGTCATCGGACCGCCTCTGCGATCGTGGCCCGGCCCAGCAACATGAGGTAGCCGTCCTCGATGGACGGCCGGGCCGCCTCGGCGCCGTCCGGTCGCTGCCCGATGGTCCGATAGAGCCCGTCCGCGTTGCGCCAATACGCCGTGTTTCCCTCCGGCGGCGACTCGGAGAGCCACACCTGCCCCTCGGCGACCGCGGCCAGCTCACGGGGATTGCCCTCGAAGACCACCCGGCCGCCGCTCATCACCACGACCCGCTCGCACAGCGCCCCGACGTCCTCGGTCTGATGGGTGGAGAGCAGCACGGTCCGGCGCTCGCCGATCCGGGAGATCAGCGCCCGGAACAGCATCCGCTGCTCGGGGTCGAGGCCGACCGTCGGCTCATCCAGGATCACCAGCTCCGGATCACCGAGCAGCGCCTGGGCGAGGCCGAGCCGCTGGCGCATACCACCGGAGAGCTTGCGCACCTTCGTCTTCGCCCGGTCGGTGAGCTCGACCTCGTCGAGCACCCTGCGAACCTCGGCACGCCGCTGACGGGTGCCGGTCATCTCCTTCAGCACCGCGACGTAGTCGAGCAGGTCATACACCGTGAAATGGGGATACAAGCCCGGATTCTGTGGAAGGTATCCGAGTCGGCGCCGCACCTCGGTGCGCTGTGTGGGGACGGCGGGATCGAATCCGTGCATCCGGATGGAACCGCTGTCCGGCCCGAGCGCGGTGGCCAGGCACCGCAGCAGGGTGCTCTTGCCTGCGCCGTTGGGCCCCAACAGGCCGGTCACACCGACCCCGATCTCCAGGTCGACGGCGTCGAGCGCGATGAGCGATCCGTAGTGTTTGGACAATCCCCGAACGGTGACCGTGGTCATCGGCTCTCCCCCAGGTCGAAGTGGCGTCGCCGCCGGATCAGGACAACCGCGGCGGCGGCCGCCGTGGCGAGGTAGGCGATCTGCGCGAATGGGCCGAAAGCCAGCAGGATGAACTGCTCGGACCAGAGATTGACGGCGAAGGACACCACGGTGAGCCAGAGGCCGCCGAGGACACCTGCCGCGGCCTGCAACGACCATGCCGTCGCCAACGCCAGCGTCCCCGTGCAGAGCAGCAACGCCGGTAGCAGCCAGGCAGCCGCATACCACCCCGGACCGGGCAGCAGGACGCCGGCGACGCCGGCCACCGCCACGGCGGCGCCGATCACCGTGATGGCCCGCCACAGCACCAGCGCCGGGCCGGCCGATGAGGTGGTGCCGGTGATCTCATGCATCGGGTCGACGCCGGGACCGTAGGCGCCGGAGACCGCGACGACCGGCAGAATCGGGGCGAGGATCAGGAACAACCGGTTGGCCCCGCCGGTCTGCCCGGAACCGGCCAGCAAGGCCGCGACGACGGCCAGGCTGATGACCGCCATCGTCGCGATCAGCCACGACCAGCGCAGCGCCGGGGTGGCGGTGAGCAACCGGAACCGATGCTCGGGCAGACCCAGCCGGGTCAGCAGCCGCTGGACGGGACCGATCGCCGGGACGTGGATGTGGTCGTAGACGACCGACCAGTTGCCGGTCAGCCAGGTGATGTCGACCGGGACCCGGCCCCGGCAGGCGGCGCACGCCGTCAGGTGCGTCTCGACCGCCATGACCCGGCTCGGATTGAGGGCTCCCTGCTCATACTGCTCGAGAAGGTCGGCGTCAACGTGCCAGTCGCTCATGTCAGCAGCTCCCTCAACCTGATCCGGGCCCGCATCAGCCGGGTCTTGGCGGTGCCCTCCGGAATGCCGAGCAGTTTCGCCGCCTCGCGGACGGTCAGGCCGTCGAGGGCGGTGGCCTCGATCAGATGGCGCAGCTCGGGGGACAGCCGGTCCAGCGCCGGGCCCAGAGCGCCGTGCTCGACCCCCAGCAGGACCAACTCCTCGGCGGAGGGTGCGGTGGTGACATCGGGCAACTCGCCGGAGGGGCTGCTCAGCCAGCGATGCGCCGGGCCACGAAGCACCGACAACAGTCGCCGGACAGCGATGGTCCAGAGCCAGGCGGCCGCGTCGGCGCTCGTCTCCGCATACCGATGAGCGTCGCTCCAGACCGCGACGAACGTGTCCTGGATCGCGGCATCGACCACGTCGGGGTCAGCACAGCGCCGGCGGAGCCGGGCGCGCAGCCAGCCGGCATGCCGGTGATGCAGCACGCGCAGCGCCGCGGTCTGTCCGGCGGCGATGGCGCGCAGCAGCTCAGCATCGCTGCTCTGCTCGCTGACCGGCGGAACCGGTCGAAGTCTTCTCCGTCGCACATCTGGACTATCGCCGACGGCTCCGGATTCGGTTCACGAAAAACGGCGCCGTCTTTCGACAGCGCCGTTTCGAGGAGGATCAGCTGAGGCCGCCGCGCTCCGGGCCCTTGGCGATCGGCGCCCGGACCAGGTTTCCCCACTCCGTCCAGGAGCCGTCGTAGTTGCGCACCTGCGGGTATCCGAGCAGGTGGCGCAGCACGAACCAGGTGTGGCTGGACCGCTCGCCGATGCGGCAGTAGGCGATGATGTCGTCCGCCGACTCCAGGCCCAGCTCGTCACGGTAGATCTTGATGAGGTCGTCGTGCGACTTGAACGTGCCGTCGTCGTTGGCCGCGGACTTCCAGGGCTTGCTGGCCGCACCCGGAATGTGGCCGCCACGCAGAGCGCCCTCCTGTGGGTATGCCTCCATGTGGGTCAGCTCACCCGTGTACTCCTGCGGGGACCGCACGTCGACCAGCGGGCGCCCGCTGGAGATGTGGCCCATCACCTGGTCACGGAAGGCGCGGATCTCGGCGTCGTTGCGCACCGGCACCGGGTAGTCGGCGGCCGGGCGGACGGTCTTCTCCCTGGTCACCGGACGGCCCTCGGCCACCCACTTCTGCCGGCCACCGTCGAGCAGCCGGACGTCGCGGTGGCCGAACAGGCTGAAGACCCACAGCGCGTACGCCGCCCACCAGTTGAAGTTGTCACCGTAGAAGACGATCGTGTCGTCGCGGCCGATGCCCTTGGCCGCACACAGCTCCGCGAAGGCGGCCGGGTCGAGGTAATCGCGGCTGACCTGGTCGTTCAACTCCAGGTGCCAGTCGACCTTCACGGCGCCGGGGATGTGGCCGGTGTCGTAGAGCAGCACATCCTCATCCGACTCGACGACGACCAGGCCGGGGGTTTCCAGGTTGGCGGCGAGCCACTCGGTGGTGACCAGTTTGTCAGGGTGCGCGTACGCCTGCAGCGCCTGCGCCGGATCGTTCGGTACGGACATGCCTGTCACGCTAGCGCCTGTCACTCCCCGATCGGGGCCAGCATCGGCCGCTTCGCGGTGATGAGGTCACCCGTCGACTGTCCGCACAGGTGACGGCCCAACCAGGGGGCAAGGTGGTCGCGGGCCCAGCGCCAGTCCGCACCGCGGGCCAGCAGCCACGGCGTCGGCTGTGGGACCGGTGGGATCAGCATCCACTCCTCCTCGACGCCGACGCCGAGCGCGGTGAGCACGTGCCCGGCGACTCGCCGGTGGCCGGCCGCGGAGAGGTGCAGGCGGTCGTCGGCCCACATCTCACGGCGGTGGAACGTCTCGTCGGCGAACAGGTCGATCAGGTACGCCCCGTGCCGGGAGGCGAGATCGCGTACCCCGTCGTTGAACGCGGCCGCACGTGGCGCGATCATCCGCTGCCCACCCGGAATGTGCGGCGCGATGTCCGCGAAGCGGAAGAGGATGACGTCCGCGCCGGCCGCCCGCAGCGCGGCGACGGCCGGCTCGGCCCGCGCGATCAGCGCGGCCGCGTCGGCTCGTGGGCGGAGGATGTCGTTGCCGCCGGCCGCGAAACTGACCAGGTCGGGCCGCATCGCCAGGGCCGGCTCCAGTTGCTCGTCGACCACCCTGCCCAGGAGCCGGCCACGGATCGCGAGGTTGGCATAGCCGAACCCGGGACCGGAGTCGACCGCCAGCCGGGCGGCGACCAGGTCGGCCCACCCGCGGTAAGTGCCGTCCGGATACTCATCGCACATGCCTTCGGTGAAACTGTCACCCATGGCTACGTAACTGCGCCACGCCATTCGGTCAGTCTGCCCCCGTGCGGGGGACGAACGTAACGTGATGCTGGTGACAACGGGATAACCGGATGTTTTCGTCGTACCCGGTCCCTAAGCTCGCCTGCATGCTGCTTCGGATGTCCACCTTGCTGCTCAAGACCTTGCGCGAGGAGCCGGCGGACGCGGAGGTGCCGAGTCACCGCCTCCTCGTGCGCGCCGGGTTCATCCGTCGCGCCGCGCCGGGTGGATACACATGGCTGCCGCTCGGCAAGCTCGTGCTGGACCGGGTCACCGCAGTGGTTCAGGAGGAGATGGTCGCGGCCGGCGGACAGGAGGTCTCGTTCCCCGCGCTGTTGCCACGCGAGCCCTACGAGACCAGTGGCCGCTGGACGGAGTACGGCGACGACATCTTCACTCTCAAGGACAGGCGCGGAGCGGACCATCTGCTCGCGCCGACGCACGAGGAGATGTTCACGCTGCTGGTGCAGGAGATGACCGGGTCGTACCGGGACTTTCCGTTGTTGTTGTTCCAGATCCAGACCAAGTTCCGTGACGAGGCCCGGCCACGCGGGGGTCTGCTGCGCGGGCGTGAGTTCTTGATGAAGGACGCCTACTCCTTCGATCTCACCGAGGACGGGCTGGTGGAGGTGTATGGGCGCATGCGCGCCGCCTACCAGCAGATCTTCAGGCGGCTCGGGCTGGACCACACGGTGGTCTCGGCCACGTCCGGAGCCATGGGCGGTTCGGCGTCCGAGGAGTTCCTGGCCGCCGCCGAGGTCGGCGAGGACACCTATGTCGGCTGCACTGCCTGCGACTATGCGGCCAACACCGAGGCCGTGACCACCGTGGCGCCGCCCGCACGGGCGATGACGGCGCCGTCGATGGAGATACACGACACACCCGAGACGCCGACGATCGCCTCTCTCGTCGCTCTCGCCAACGAGAGAGCTCTCGGGGGGCGTGCCGACTGGACCGCGTCCGACACGTTGAAGAACGTGGTCGTCACCGTTCAGCATCCGGGCCGCGAGCCGGAGTTGCTGGCGATCGGCCTGCCCGGCGACCGTGAAGTCGATCTCAAACGGCTCAACGCCGCACTGGCTCCGGCCACCGCGGTGCTGTTCGACGACTTCGCGTCCCGGCCGGACCTGGTAAAGGGCTACATAGGCCCACAGAACCTGAAGATCCGTTATCTGGCCGATCCTCGTGTGTCGACCGGCACCGCCTGGCTGACCGGCGCGAACGAGGCGGGCAAGCACGCCACCGATGTGGTGGCGGGCCGTGACTTCACGCCGGACGGCGTGATCGAGGCGGCCGAGGTGCGGCCCGGCGATCCGTGCCCCGCCTGCGGCGACGGCACGCTGACCATGCGCCGGGGTATCGAGATCGGGCACATTTTCCAGCTGGGCCGGCGCTACACCGACGCGTTCAAGGTCGACGTGCTCGGCGCCGACGGAAAGCCGGTCCGGCCGACCATGGGTTGCTACGGCATCGGCCTGTCCCGCGCGGTCGCGGCGATCGCCGAGCAGCACCACGACGAGCGTGGCCTGGTGTGGCCGGCCGCGATCTCCCCGGCCGACGTGCACATCGTCGCTGCCGGCAAGGACGGCCAGGTGGAGGCGGCACTGGGGCTCGGCGCCACGCTCTCCCGGGCCGGTCTGCGGGTGCTCGTCGACGACCGGCCCAACGTGTCGGCGGGCGTCAAGTTCACCGATGCCGAGCTCATCGGCATCCCCCGGGCGATCGTGGTCGGCCGCCGTCTCTCCGAGGGTTATGTGGAGTTGCGCGACCGCCGAAATCAGGGGAGGCAGGAAGTGCCCCTTGTGGACGTGGCGGGTGTAATCACGGCGGAGGCCGGGTAACCGTGAGATACCGGCAGCGGAAAGGTGGTGGCATGGTCAGGTTGGTCGCGGATGCGATGACTCGGCAGGTGGTCTACCTGCCAGAGGACACCCCGCTCGACGAGGCCGCCCAGGTCATGCGTGATCGGGACATCGGCGATGTGGTGGTGACCAGCGGCCCGACCATGACCGGCATCGTCACCGACCGGGACATCGTGGTGCGTGCCCTCGCGGAGCGGCTGCCACCGACCGCTACGACGTTGGGCTCGATCGCGACCCGTGAGCTGCTGATGGTCGAGCAGAGCGCCTCGGTGGAGGAGGCGGTGCAGGCGATGCGCGAGCGTGGGGTTCGCCGTCTGCTGGTCTGTGACGCCGACCGCAACCTGGTCGGAATTTTGAGTCTGAGCGACATCGCGCTGCTACCGACGTCATCAACCGCCGTCTGACTCCTGAGCCGAGCGACGGGCCGGGGCCGGCCATCCCCGGTCTCGGCGCGTCGGCCCTCGCCGTGAGGCCACCACGCCCGAGCGGGTGTGGGTGATCAGCGCGTTAGGGTCGATGACGTGACTGAGATGCCACCGAAGCTGGCCGAGATCGTCGACGAGTTCGCCTCCGCCCCACGGGAGGTCGTCCTCGAGATGCTGCTGGAGTTCTCCGACGCCGTCCCGCCTCTGCCTGGGGAACTGGCCGGGCATGAGGGCATGGAGCAGGTCCCCGAGTGCCAGACCGCTTTCTTCCTGAAGGCGCTGGTGCAGCCGGATGACACCGTGGTGGCCCACTTCGACTGCCCACCGGAGGCGCCGACCACTCGGGCCTTCGCCGGCATCCTCGCCGAGGGCTTGGCGGGGGCACACACCGCGGAGATCCTGGCCGTACCCGATGATCTCTATGCCCGGATGGGGCTGGCACAAGCGATCAGCCCGTTGCGGGTCCGCGGCGGGACGGCCATTCTCGCCCGCCTCAAGCGCCAGGTCGCCGCGCAGGTGACCGCGGCCGGAACGGAGTGACGTGGATATTCAGGTGTGGTCCGATGTGGTCTGCCCGTGGTGCTACATCGGGAAGCGGCGGCTGGAGAACGCTCTGAAAGCGTTCGAGGGCACCGCGACGGTCACCTATCGGGCCTACCAACTGAACCCGAGCCCAGTCTTCCAGCCTCTGCCGATCAAACAGGTGATGGCGGAGAAGTTCGGCGGCCCGGCCCGCGCTGAGCAGATGTTCGCCCAGGTCACCGCGATCGGTGCGGGCGAAGGCCTGACCCTGGACTTCGACCGGGCGATCGCGGCCAACACCTTCGCGGCGCACCGATTGATTGCCTGGGCGCAGACCCAGGAACGGCAGGCGGACATGCTGGACGCGCTGCAGCGGGCACACTTCACCGACGGCATCGACATCGGTTCGGTCCCGGCTCTCGCGGCAACGGCCGGCTCGATCGGCCTGGACGCCGCCGCCGCGCAGGCCTACCTGGAGTCGGACGCCGGCACCAAGGCTGTACAGACCGACGTCGAGGAGGCGCGGGCGCTGCGGATCAGCAGCGTCCCGACGTTCGTGATCGACGGAAAGTACAAGGTGCAGGGCGCTCAGGAAACGGGCACCCTGGTCGCGGCCTTCGAGGAGATCGCACGCAGGGCAGACGTCAACGTCGGTCTATGACGTTTCACGTGAAACCGGATCGACCACCATCACGTCACGTCGCGAGCCAGTCCGTCGACCACCTCGGCACCCGGTAGTGCACCGAGCGCCGGCCCGGCGATAGCGATCTTGCTGTGCCGGACACCGGATCCGATGATGACGTGCGGCGTGGCCACCACCCGAGCATCGACCAGAATCGGCCACGCGGCAGGCAACCCGATCGGGGTGATGCCGCCGTACTCCATCCCGGTCAAGGTCACCGCGTCGTCCATCGGCGCGAAGCTGGCCTTCCGCACATCCAGATACCGCCGGACCACGCCGTTCACATCGGCGCGGGTGGTCGCGAGAACGATGCAGGCCGCGTACCGGGTGACCTCGCCCCGGCGCCCGGCCACGATCACGCAGTTGGCGGACTGAGCTGGCTCGATCCCGTACGCCGCACAGAATGCCGCCGTGTCCGCCAGTCCGGGATCGATCGGCGCCACCAGGACCTGGTCGGCGTCGATCGGCGCCTCGGCCGGCCAGACCGTCAGCGCCTCCGCCACCGCCGGCGCGAGCAGGTCCGGCCGAGTCTGAGCGATTTCGGTCTGCAGGCTTCCCATCATGCCGACATCCTCGTTCAAGTCAGACGATCAAAACCACGCGGGGTACGCCGTACCGAGGCGCTCTCGCGCAGTACCCAGGAGCGCGACGGTCACTGACCGCTGTCTCCCGAACGCCGTCGACATCGTTCAAAGGCTGGCCGTAGGGCATTGGCCGCAGCCGTGAGGTCCGCCAGTACCTGCCGTTCCGCGTCGTCGCGAGCCCACCGCCTCTCCTGGGCGTCATCGATGACCCCGGTGCGCCACTCCCAGGCCGAGAGGCGCCAAACCCATCAGCGCCTCGATCAAGCCCCGAACCACACCCGGTCACGTTCCTTGAACGGTCGATCCGTCCTCGGCGGATCGACCGTAGCGCTCGGCCAGGTAGTCGTCCCAGGTCCGCGTTCCAGTGGACCCGCCGGTACTGATCAAGCCACCCTCACGAACGCTCCGGACCAGCCCGCCGGGCAGCCGCACCGACCAGACCGGCCTTCTCGTACCCCGCGCCGCGGCCCACGGACCGGCCATCTCGGCGAAAGTCATGACGCGCGGTCCCGCGATCTCGACGACCTGCCCGGTGGGCGGCTCACCGAGCAGGCCTGCGATCCGCTGCGCCACGTCGTGAACATGGACCGGCTGCATCCGCAGTCGAGGGTCGACGATGAGCGGCCCCATCCTGCTGGACACGGTGAAGAGGGTGTCGACCAGCGATGGGAACTGGGTGGCCCGCAGGATCGTGAACGGCACACCGGCCTCACGGACAACAGCCTCGGTGGCGAGTTTGGCACGGTAGTACCCGAATGGCACCCGGTCGATCCCGACGATCGAAACGTACAGCGCGTGCCGTACCCCTGCGGTGGCCGCCGCGGCGAGAAGCCGCCGCGTGCCCTCCACGTCCGTTTCCCGCTGCTTTCGTCCGGGCGATGACGCCAGATGCACGATCGCGTCGACGCCGTGGACGGCCTCGACGAGGCCGGCGCCGGTCACCAGATCCGCGGTCACCCATCCCGGCCGTGCCTTCCGGCTCATCGGCCGGATCTGGAATCCCGCGGCGGCGAGTACGGGCGTCACTGCCGTGCCGAGTGTTCCGCTCGCCCCGGTCACCAGCACTGTCATCGAGTCAGTCATGCGGGAGGGACGGACGGCGGGCCGGCGATGTGACATGGCCTGGATCACTGCTGGGGGCGGACAATAGTCCCGAAGCGGTCCAGAGGTGCGCAGATTCGCGGACCGCGAAGGCCGGATTTCCGCGAAGCCCTCAGATTCGAACGGATCATGCCGACCGTCAGAGATTGTGGAGGACCGCCGGAAAGCGCGCGTCGGGACCGTCAGTGGCCTCGCGTTACTGACCGGTGCCACCGCGCTCGTATCCGTCTCCGGCAGCCATCACTCGGTCTTCGCCACCCTGCTCATGGGCCTGCTGGCCACGGTGATGGCGCACGCCCTGCTCGTGGAGATCCAACGTCAGGCCCGTCGCCGGGCCCAGATCGCCTGGCACCGGACCGACACGGTCAACACCGTGCTCCTGGGAACCTGGGCGCTGATCGCCGCTGCGACAGCCTGGGCCCCGGCCGCCTCAGTGCCGCTTCGCGTGCTCGGCAGCCTGCTGGCCGTGGGTTACACCGGTGCCTGCGCCTATTTCGTGCTGGAGCGGCGCCGTGCGGTGGCGGCCACGCTGCCTGCCGCGCCCGAACCGCTGCCGGACTCGGAGCCGGAGAGCGCACCGGTGGTGGACTCGACCCCGTCGGTCTGACCGGCAAGCGTCGGCAGCACCACCATCAACGGCGGAACCGGCACCCCGTTGGTCTCGATCGGCAACTCGGGAACCGGCAGCCAGTCGACGCCGAGCTGCTCGGGGCCGGAGCCGTCATCTCGGCCGACCCGCGGCTCCCCGTCCGCGACGGTCACCGCGAAGACCGAGGTCATGCCGGACGGGTAGGGCATTTCCAGCACATACCGCGTCTGGCTGACGACGAGGCCGGTCTCTTCGAACACCTCTCGCCGCACCGCCTCCTCGGCCGTCTCTCCAGGACGTAGACCGCCGCCGGGAAGGGTCCACCACTCACCGCCACCGGATCGTCGGCTGCGCTCGTGCACCATCAGCACACGGCCGTCCCGCACGATCACGGCGGCGGCCCGTCTTCGTTCGTCCACGCCATGCAGGCTAACCGCATGACCTGCGCACCGCAGGGCTCATTCATTCCCCTGTGGATAACCGGCACGGCCCCAGATCGGGCAAATGCGTACCTACGGCTTCGGAACGGTGACCAGCAGATATGTGCGATCCTCCAGAAGCTCCAAGGTCAACGCGATGCCGGTCAGCCCGGCCAGGAATCCGAGCGCCGTGGCCGTGGGATCCGTCACGCTCGTATCCCCGAGAAGGCCCGACGCGGTCAACTCGGACCGAAACTCGTCCAGCCCGCTGCCGTCGGCCCGCTCCGGTGTCGCCGGATCGAGGTCGAGCACGACAGCCCCGTCCCGGAAGATCATGAGCCGCCCGGGCCCGCCACCGCCGCCCCGGTACGCGATGACCTCCCCGCCGTCCTCCGACAATGGCGCCGTGATCGACGAGGTGACGCCGAGTGTCCCGTTGTCCTCCACGAGGATCGACCACTCCCCGATGCTGGCGATCCCGACGAAGAACCGTTCCGGGTCGCCCGTCTCCCCGTCACCGGGCCCGACGACCCGATGCCATTCGACCCGCTCCAACTCTTCCCCGCCGAGTCGTTCGATCAGGGCGTACGGCTTGATGCCCCGAACCAGGGTGAAGCAGAACCCGTGGGTGAGGTCGGCACTCCGGGCGGGCCAGCCGTAGTCCACCGGCGGTCCGGCCGAGGAGAGGGGTTCGGCGGCGCCGGGGGAGCCACAGCCGGCCAGTCCGGAGAGCGCAATCAGCAGGAGGGCGGAGCGGCGTTTCACCGCGCCAGTAGATCAAAATTCGTGCCGCTTCAACGCCCGCATACCGGTTACCGCCAGTCGGCCAACCGTCGATGAGCAGCGCGAATCAGTCGTTCCATGTTCGGCTCATCGACCACGGGGGTGAACGGCGTCGCGTTGAGTTCCATGCTCACCACGGTGTCGCCGACCCGGAACACGGCGAGCTGATCGGTGGCACGGATCTCACGATTCTTCGGCTGTTCGATGAGCGGCTCGGTCTGCTCGATCAGGAGGGCTTCATCGCCCACGCCGATCGGGTCGAGCATCCGGTAACGCAGATCGGCGGAGGGCACCGGGTTACTACGCGGACCACGCGGAAATGGTTGGCGCTCGTTCCCCCGGGCACGCGGCGACTGCGCCGCGTAGTGCGTCCATGTAACGCTGCGCACCGTCACCCTCGAAGATGGTCACCCTGTGCTCGGTTCCACCCCTGAGTTCGACCGCTACGGCGTCCGCCGGTCGACGTTCACGGGTGACCACGTCCGTACGTCGTCGGCCTTCCTGGGCGGCGGAATCTTCAGGGCCGTGGTGATGCCGATGACGAACAGCACAGGCAGCAACATCCAGAACAGAAGGGAGTCCTCGCGACTGTTGTTCGCCATCACCACGCCGAGGCCCATCGACGTGGACAGGAGACCGACGGACCAGCCGACGTAGAAACGCCGGGAATGCGGGCGCGGCGCCGGCTCGTCGGTGGTGATCACGCCTGGGTTCAGGGCGACCCATTGCTGGGCGACCTCCACCGGGATCTCAGGGATGCGCAGATCACCGAACCGGGTGCGGTACGGCAGGTGCTTCGGTACCCCATGGTTCCGTACCACGGACAGGACGCTGACGAAGATGGAAGCCGCCGCCATCGCCACCGAAAGGCCCGGAGACGACAGGTACGCCTCCAGACTGACGACGACCAACCAGACGATCAGGAGAACCACGGCGGCGAGCACAGACCACGGCGCGACCCGAACCGCACGTCGAATGCTTCTCGCGCTGCGCGCATCCATGGGTAACCTCTGCGACGGACGCAGCTTGCCGAACTGCCAGTGGCTCAGCGGTACCTCGACCCACTCCGAATCGGCCGAACCGTCGGTGATGGCCAGCGGTGGAATCCGTAGACCGGCTATCAAGTCGGCTGGGACGACGAGATCGGTTCGTTTCACCAATGGCCTACGCCTTCGTCACCTGAAGATGGCCTCACAATAGCTTGAAGCCACTAGGTGGGTTCTAGGCCGATGTGGTCCCGGAATGGCCCCAACAATCTCGGCCTTGCGTTTTGCCTGGTGAGAGGCTTGGAAAGTGGAGCCCAGGGGACTTGAACCCCTAACCCCCGCCTTGCAAAGGCGGTGCTCTGCCAGTTGAGCTAGGGCCCCGCGACCCGCTGCTATCGCAGGTCGGGAGCAGTGGTCGCCTCGTGCCACAGGGCGCGCTCGTCGCTGGAAGCCTTGACCTTCTTGACCACCAGAGCCGCGACCCCGACAACGCCGGCAATGATGAGGAGCTTCTTCAACACTGAACTGCTACCCCCTAGGCACCGCTCGGAAAGGGACCATGAATGACAAGTGGCCCCGCCTCACGATATCTCGTGAGTGGGGCCTCTCAGTCACCCGTGGGGCTAGCTGGAATCGAACCAGCGACCTCAGAGTTATCAGCTCTGCGCTCTAACCGACTGAGCTATAGCCCCTCACCTGCGGACTGAACGTTACCGCATCGGGCTGCGGGTCTCCAAAGCGGGGTCCCCGCAACCCGATGCGTTTCGTCAGTCCCGTTCGGCGAGTGTCAGCTCGATACCGCCGACCAGATCGGCGCACACGTTGTAGATGAACGCGCTCAGCGTGGCCAGCGCGGTGAAGAGCACCACGTTGACCGCGCCGATCAGCATCGACGTGCCGATGACACCCCAGGCGGTGATCCGGAACGCACCGCTGGACGAGGTCTCACTACCGCCGCTCGCGGTGACCAGTTCCTTGAGGTTGCCGTTGATCGAACTCCACACGCCCATGGTGTCCAGGGCCAGGTAGAGCACCGAGGTGGCGACCACGACGACGATGAAGAGCACGATCGACACCGCGAACGCGAACTTCATCACCGACCAGGGGTCGATCCGCTTCAGGTTCAGCCGGGCGCGGCGAGGGCCGCGTGCGGCGGCCGACGACACGGTGGAGCGGGCCGAACGGACCGCCTCCGAGACACGGGCGGCGCCGACCGCTGCCGCGCCACCGGGCGCCGGTGCCGTCGGGGAGGTGCCGGTCCGCTGTTTTGCAGCGCCGGCGGAAGCCGGCGGCGCTGACGCGGGCGCGGCGGCAGCGGGGCGCGGCGGGGCGCTCTGGCTCGCCCCAGGAGCGGTTCCCGGGGTACGCCCTGCGGGCGCCCCAGGAGCAGCGCCCTTGCCCTTGGTGACGACCGGCACCGAGGCCGATCCCTTCACCGCGGGCTGCACGCCCGGCCGCTTGTCCGCGCCGTCACTGCTGCCTGCGGCTGGCTCACCCGGCGGCGGGGCCATGCCCGGCGCGCGAGTGAACTTGGGCGGGGACGGGGCATCGGCGGGGACAGCGGCGCGCCCTGTGGTCTCGCGACCGTTCGCTGCGGCGCCGTCTTTCTTGGCCGCATCGTCCGGAGTCGCTGAGGTCCCCGGGCCCCCCGACTTCGCCTGTGTCTCCGGCATCAACTAGTCCTGTTCGTCAGGCTCGTCGGCATTGCGAGCAAGCGCCACGATGGTTACACCTTCAGGGAGGTCCATCAGCTTGACCCCCATTGTGTTCCGATCCCGTGTGCGCCGTACAGGCTTCACGGGAGTCCGGATGACACCACCATTGCTGGTGATGGCAAACAGTTCATCCTCCGGGCTGATCACCAGAGCGCCGACAAGTCCACCACGACGCTCCGTGATCTTGGCGGTCAGCACCCCCTTACCGCCACGCCCCTGCACCGGATACTCCTCGATGGGCGTGCGTTTCGCATACCCACCATCGGTGGCGACCAACACATCCATACCCTCACGGACGACCTCCATCGCCAGGAGTTCGTCGTTGTCGCCGAACCGCATGCCGATCACACCGGAGGTCGCACGCCCCATCGGGCGCAGCGCCTCATCGGTGGCGTTGAACCGGATGGCCTGGGCCTTCTTGGAGACCAGCAACAGGTCGTCCTCCGAAGCCACCAGCGCCGCGCCCACCAATTCGTCATCCTCCCGCAGGTTGATGGCGATGATGCCACCGCTGCGGTTGGAGTCAAATTCCTCCAGGCGGGTCTTCTTCACGAGCCCATTCTTAGTGGCGAGCACAAGGTGCGGCGCGACCTGGTAGTTCGGGATCTGGATGACCTGGGCGATGTGCTCGTCCGGCTGGAACGCCAGCAGGTTCGCGACGTGCTGTCCCTTGGCCACCCGGTTCGCCTCGGGCAGTTCGTAGGCCTTCGCCCGGTACACCCGGCCCTTGTTCGTGAAGAACAGCATCCAGTCGTGGGTCGAGATGACGAAGAAGTGCGAGACGATGTCGTCCTGCCGCAGGGAGGCGCCGCTCACGCCCTTCCCGCCACGCTTCTGCGACCGGTACATGTCGACCTTGGTGCGCTTGGCGTAACCAGTACGTGTGATGGTCACCACAACGTCTTCCCGGGCGATGAGGTCCTCCATGGAGACCTCACCATCGAACGGGATGATCTGGGTACGCCGGTCATCTCCGAACTTCTGGACGATCTCGGCCAACTCGTCCGAGATGATCGCCCGCTGCCGTTCCGGCTTCGCGAGGATGTCCTTGAAGTCGGCGATCTCCACCTCGATCTTCACGAGCTCGTCGACGATCCGCTGGCGCTCCAGGGCGGCCAGGCGGCGCAGCTGCATGTCGAGGATCGCGGTCGCCTGGACCTCGTCGACGTCGAGCAGCTGCATCAGGCCCTGACGGGAGTCCTCGACCGTGGGCGAACGCCGGATGAGGGCGATGACCTCGTCCAGCATGTCCAGCGCCTTGGCCAGACCGCGCAGGATGTGGGCGCGTTCCTCGGCCTTGCGAAGCCGGAACGCGGTCCGCCGCTGGATGACCTCGATCTGGTGGTCGACGTAGTAGCGGATGAACTGGGCGAGGTTCAGCGTGCGGGGCACGCCGTCGACCAGCGCCAGCATGTTGGCGCCGAACGTCTCCTGCAGCTGGGTGTGCTTGTAGAGGTTGTTCAACACCACCTTGGCGACCGCGTCGCGCTTGAGCACAAGGATCAACCGCATACCGGTACGGCCGGACGACTCGTCCCGGATGTCCGCGATACCGGTGAGCTTGCCCTCCTTGACCAGTTCCGCGATCCGCTCGGCGAGGTTGTCCGGGTTCACCTGGTAGGGGAGCTCGGTCACCACCAGGCAGGGCCGGCCGCGCTGGTCCTCCTCGACCTCGACCACGGCACGCATCCGGATGGATCCGCGGCCGGTCCGGTACGCCTCGGTGATCGCCGACTGACCGACGATCAGACCGTGGGTGGGGAAGTCGGGGCCCTTGACGATCTCAAGCATCGCCTCGAGTGCGGTGGCCTCGTCCGACTCGGGGTTGTCGAGCTGCCACTGGACGGCGGCCGCGATCTCGCGCAGGTTGTGCGGCGGGATCTTGGTGGCCATCCCGACCGCGATACCCTCGGAACCGTTGACCAGCAGGTTCGGGAACCGGGCCGGCAGGATCGTCGGCTCCTTGGTACGCCCGTCGTAGTTGTCCTGCATGTCGACGGTGTCCTCGTCGATGTCCCGCAGCATCTCCATGGCGAGCGGGGACAGTTTCGACTCGGTGTACCGCATGGCGGCCGGCGGGTCGTTGCCCGGGGAGCCGAAGTTGCCGTTGCCGTCGATGAGCGGGTACCGCAGCGACCAGATCTGGCCCATCCGGACCAGGGCGTCGTAGATCGACGAGTCGCCGTGCGGGTGGTAGTTGCCCATCACGTCGCCGACGACGCGGGCGCACTTGACGTAGCCGCGGTCGGGCCGGAATCCGGCGTCGTACATCGCGTAAAGGATCTTGCGGTGCACCGGCTTGAGGCCGTCACGGACGTCGGGCAGCGCACGGCCGACGATCACGCTCATCGCGTAGTCGAGGTACGAGCGCTGCATCTCGACCTCGAGGCCGACCGGCTCGACCCGCTGGGTCACACCGCCGCCGGCATCGTCCTGGATCTCGTCGCCGTCGGGGGGCTCGGGAGTGTCAGTCACTTTTAACCCTTACTCAAGGTGATGCCAGGCAAATACGACCAGAACGGGCATATAGCTGTGGATAACGTTGTGGAAATGCGCTGCACGCTGTGGATACGGCTCACCGGACTCAGATGTCCAGGAACCTGACGTCCTTAGCGTTGCGTTGAATGAACGACCGCCGCGCCTCCACGTCCTCACCCATCAGCACGCTGAACAGCTCGTCGGCGACGGCGGCGTCGTCGAGCGTCACCTGGCGCAGCGTGCGGGTGTCCGGGTTCATCGTGGTGTCCCACAGTTCGTGGAAGTTCATCTCGCCCAGACCCTTGAACCGCTGGATGTCGTCGGGCTTGGCATTCGCCTTCTTCTGCTGGCGCAGAGCGATCAGACCGTCCCGCTCGCGGTCGGAGTACGCGTACTGAGCGTCGTCACCCCGCTTGTTCCACTTGATCTTGTACAGCGGCGGTGAGGCCAGGTAGACGTGCCCCTGCTCGACCAGTGGCCGCATGAAACGGAACAGCAGGGTGAGCAGCAGCGTCTGGATGTGCTGGCCGTCGACGTCGGCGTCGGCCATCAGGATGATCTTGTGGTACCGCAGCCTCGAGATGTCGAACTCGTCGTGGATGCCGGTGCCCATGGCCGTGATCAGCGCCTGGACCTCGTTGTTCTTCAGCACCCGGTCGATCCGGGCCTTCTCCACGTTGAGGATCTTGCCGCGGATCGGGAGGATCGCCTGGATGCGGCTCTCCCGGCCGGACTTGGCCGAACCGCCGGCCGAGTCGCCCTCGACGATGAACAGCTCGGTCTCGCGCGGATCGGTCGACTGACAGTCGGCCAGCTTGCCGGGCATCGAACCGGACTCCAGCAGCGACTTGCGCCGGGCCAGCTTGCGGGCCTGCTGCGCGGCGATCCGGGCGCGGGCCGCCTGGTCCGCCTTGGTGATGATCAGCTTGGCGTCCGCCGGGTTGCGGTCGAACCAGTCGGCGAGCTGCTCGTTGCAGACCTTCTGCACGAAGCTCTTCATGTCGGTGTTGCCGAGCTTCGTCTTGGTCTGGCCCTCGAACTGAGGATTCGCCAAGGTCACCGAGATGATCGCGGCGAGACCCTCGCGAATGTCCTCACCGGACAGCTTCTGGTCGGCCTTGAGGAACTTCTTCTCGACCCCGTACTTGTTGACGATGGTCGTCAGCGCGGCGCGGAAGCCCTCCTCGTGGGTGCCGCCCTCGTGGGTGTTGATGCGGTTGGCGAAGGTGTAGACCGACTCGCCGTACGACTCGTTCCACTGCATTGCGATCTCGACCGCCATGCCCTCCTCGGGGGCGTCGGCCTCGAACTGGATCACAGTCTTGTGGATGGCGTTCTTGGTGGCGTTGAGGTGCCGCACGAAGTCGGCGATGCCGTCCTCGTACATGAAGCTGACCTTGCGCGGTTCGCCGTCGTCGCCGACCTGGTCGGGCCGCTGATCGATGTAGTTGATGGTGAGGGCACGGTTGAGGAACGCCATCTCCTGCAGACGCCGGTAGATGGTCTGGTAGTCGAACTCGACCGTCTCGAAGATCTCCGGGTCCGGCCAGAACTGCACGGTCGAGCCGAGGTCGTCGGTCGGCTCACCCTTCACCAGCTCGCCGGGAACGGAGTACTCGTACTTCTGCCGCCACCAGAAGCCGTCCTTCTGGATCTCCACAGCCATCCGCGTCGAGAGCGCGTTCACCACGGACACGCCGACGCCGTGCAGACCACCGGACACCTTGTAGGCCTGGCCGTCGAACTTGCCACCCGCGTGCAGCACGGTCAGCGCGACCTCGACACCCGGCTTCTTCAGCTGCGGGTGGAGGTCGACCGGGAAACCACGGCCGTTGTCAGTGACCGAGACACCACCATCGGCGAGCAGGACCACGTCGATGGTGTCGCAGAAGCCGGCCAGCGCCTCGTCGACGGCGTTGTCCACAACCTCCCAGACCAGGTGGTGCAGACCTCGCTCACCGGTGGAACCGATGTACATACCGGGACGCTTGCGGACCGCTTCAAGGCCTTCGAGCACGGTGATCGATCCGGCACCGTATTCCTGCTGATTCTCTGACACCCTCGGCCACTTTCTCGCGCCGGGCCGAAAGGCCCCGCAACGGGGTTGGCGGGCTGGCCCGGCGACGGCACAGGCACACACGAGGAACCGGAGATGACCCCGCGGGGAGTTGCGGACCACCGGTGGAACCGTGCGCGCCGGTCGCCGCGGACCACCCGCGGATCGTGATCGGCTGGAAAAACCGCATAGCGTGACGATGCAGGCTGGCAGGGGGGCCGACCCGACCGTCAAGCACAGTTTTCCCGGTCGCCGTCGATTCTACTCCGCCGGAGCGAATCGGCGAGGGTCCGGCACCCCTTCAGGGTGCCTGAGAGTGCCGTAGCGCGACTTGAGGCGCTACCCACGTAATCCCCTACACGCCACTGGTGCCCCGCGCAATGGCAAACGCTGCGGCAGTTTCGCCGCTCGGGCGCGCCTGCGATGCCCGGCCCGCACTCACTGCGACACTGCTCGACAGTGTCCCGCGCCTGTGTCGTAACCTCGGCCCGCGCGGGCCGAGGATGGCCGGGCGGTCGCAGGGCAGGTCGAGAAGGGGTGGCCCCGGAAATGGCGCACGACAAGGGCCTGGACAACGTCGCGGTGCACTGGCCGCGGACGAACCAGTACTACGACCCGGTGGCACCCGCCGAGTTCGTCGACTTCGGAACGATCGCCGATCGTCCCGAGATCGCCGCGCCCACCGGCGCGCTGGCCCTGCACATCGCCAAGACCGGCACGGTACGGGCGACCGCGTACACCGAGCTCGTCGATCTGCTCCTCGGGCTGGAGGGTGTCCTCTACGCCACCGACGCGGCCGCCGAGGACGAGGACCCGGTCATCGACCCGGACGGCTGCGCCTGGATCGCCGGCGGCCTGGAACGTTTCGTCGAAGGTCACGAGAAACACGGTGACCTGGTCACCTTCGACACCGTCACGGACGTCATGCGCACGGCGATCTCCGCGGGCCGGCTCGCCGACCAGCAGTTGCGCTGGCTGGACCAGCGGCTGGCCGCGCTGCGCGACGACGCCGGCAACGCGCCGCACTGGAGCTTCGCGCGCACCGAGCTGGCCGTCCTGGCCGGCTTCTACCGCCGCTGCGCCGACCGCGGCTTCGCGGTGTTCGCCGACTACTGACAGCCCGGGCCACCGACAGCCCGGGCCATTGAGAGCCCGGCCACCGACAGCCCGGCCGCTGAGAAACCGACCGCTGAGAACCCGGGCCGGCAGAGGCCGGCCGTCGGTTACTTCCGCGGGTTACGGATCAACCAGGTCACGCCGCCCACCACCGCGACAACGACCAGCACCGAACCGATCCAGAAGATCCGCGACCGCCCGTCGCTGTCCACGTTCACCCCGGTGGCCAGCAGCTCGTTGCCGTCGCACAGGTTCGTCTGACCGTCGACGGCGTACACCCGGTACCGGCCGCCCTCGACGAACCCGTATCCACAGGACGCCTCGTCCTTGTTGGTAACGAGCGTCACCGAGTCACCCGCGTCACCCTTGAGCACCGACTCGACCGCGAACCGGACGTCCACGCTCGTACCCAGCAGCCGGTCGTCCACCTCCTCGGCCACACCGACGAAGGCCACATCGGCGTTCTCCAGCGGGTCGAAACCCGAGGCACACGAACACGCCCACGCCGGTCGCGCCGCCACCGGAACCGGGGCGAGCACCAGCAAGACCAGAACCAGGACACGGCGCAGCAGCTTGATCATGTGAGATCAGACGCACTAAACGCCGATCCGGTTTCAGCCGTAGGTGTCCCGCGGTCCACGCCCCTGCACCCGGCGCGGACCGCGATTCCACGACGGCGCCGCCGGCCCGTGGATGTTGAGCCGGGTGACCACGTTGTTGCCGACCTCGCCGGCGATCTTCCGCAGCAGGGTGGCGGCCAGTAACCGCAGCTGGGTGGCCCAGGCGGTGGACTCCGCCTCGACGGTCAGCACACCGCCCTCCAGCTTCACCGGACGGCTGTGCGACGCGATGTCCGGCCCGACCACCTTCTCCCACGACCCGAAAACGGTGGCCTCGGCCTTCGGCTTCTCCCAGCCACGCGCCCGCATGAGGCGCTCCAGCATCACACCGAACAGCTGTGGATCACGCGGATCCGGTCCCGGACCGGAATAGCCACGCAACCGTCGCCCACTGCCCTGCCCGGTTCCGGTGCGCTTGCGCGGGCTGCGCGCGGCCTCGCGCCGCCGCGCGAGCGCGGCATCCAGCACGGCCCGGGCCAGTTCGGGTCCGGCAAGGCCGTCGTTCTCCACAGCCTGTGGATCGTCCGGGCCTCCCCCAGGGGTACGCGTGACGCGCTCAGTGCCTCGCTCAGCCCCGTGAAGCTCCCGAGCCTCATCCACCCCCGCCCAGAGATCCCCGAGGGCCTCCGTGAGGCGCTGAGGGGGCTCTCCGGCGCCGGTGGGCTTGCGTCCGGCTGACCGATCGCGATCAGAGTCAGGAACCACGGGTCACCGCTCCCGTCACGACGTCGTAGCGTGCGCCCCGCAGGCTGGCCGGCACGTCCTCCGGCACCGCACAGGTCACCAGCAACTGTGCCGCGTCGGACACCAGGGCCGCCAGTCGTTCCCGGCGATCGGTGTCCAGCTCGGCGAAGACGTCGTCGAGGGCCAGCACCGGCTCGATCCCGTCCGAACGCAGCAGGTCGTACGCCGCGAGCCGCAACGCCAGCGCGAACGACCAGGACTCGCCGTGGCTCGCGTACCCCTTGGTGGGCAGGTCGCCGAGCTGCAGCGAGAGGTCGTCACGGTGCGGGCCGACAAGCGTCGTCCCGCGCTCGATCTCGGCGGTCCGGCGTTCGGCCAGCGATTCGAGGAGCATCGACTCCAGCGCGGGCCGGTCGGTGGGCAGCGACTCGCCGAGCCGGGAGGCGTACCCGATCACCGCGGCCGACCGCCCGGCCGCCACCGCGTCGTAGGCCTTGGTCAGATGCGGCCCCAGTGCGGCCGCCAGCTCCAGCCGCCCGGCCAGCAGCTCGGCGCCGTGGTGGGCGAGATGCTGGTCCCAGACCGCCAGGGTCGACAGATCCTGACCGCGGTTGCCGCCCACCTTGCGGGTCAGGTAGGCGGTCCGCAGCAACGCGTTGCGCTGCTTCACCACCCGGTCGTAGTCGGCACGCACCCCGGCGTAGCGCGGCTGCCGGGCGACCAGCAGATCGTCCAGATACCGGCGGCGCTCGGACGGGTCGCCGCGAACCAGCTCCAAATCCTCGGGCGCGAACAGCACCATCCGCAGGGCGCCGAGCACCTCCCGCGGCCGCCGCGCCGGTGAACGGTTGAGCCGCGCCCGGTTCGCCCGGCCCGGCACGATCTCCAGCTCGACCAGCAGCTCCCGGCCATCGTGGACGATCGCGCAACGGATCACCGCCGAGGTGGCGCCGGCCCGGACCAACGGCGCGTCGGTGGCCACCCGGTGACTGTCCAGAGTGGCCACGTACCCGAGCGCCTCGATCAGGTTCGTCTTGCCCATGCCGTTCTGGCCGACGAACACGGACACGCCGGGATCGAGATCGACCGCCACCCGATCGTAGGAACGGAAGTCGGTGAGCTCGACCCGGCGTACGTGCATGGATCAGCGCTTGACGGCGTGGCCGCCGAACTGCTGGCGCAGTGCGGCGACGGCCTTCATGGCGGGTGAATCGTCCTGACGCGACTGGAACCGCGCGAACAGGGACGCGGCGATGACGTGAGCCGGCACGGCGAGACGCACGGCCTCGTCGACGGTCCAGCGGCCCTCGCCGGTGTCGTCGGCGTAGCCCTTCAGCGCCTCCAGCTCCGGGTCCTCGTCGAGCGCCCGGTCCAGCAGGTCGAGCAGCCAGGACTTGACGACGCTGCCCTCGCGCCAGCTCTTGATGACCGCGGGGACGTCGTTGATGTACTCCGACGCCTTGAGGATCTCGTAGCCCTCGGCGTACGCGTGCATCAACCCGTACTCGATGCCGTTGTGCACCATCTTGGCGTAGTGCCCGGCGCCGTGCGTGCCGGCGTGCGCGAAACCGAACTCGCCGGCCGGCTTGAGCGCCTCGAAGATCGGCCTGCAGTGCTCCACCTGGGCAGCGTCACCACCCACCATCAGGGCGTAGCCGTTCTTGATGCCCCACACGCCACCCGAGACGCCGACGTCCAGGTAGTGAATGCCCTTGACGGCCAGCCGTTCGGCGCGCGGGATGTCATCGGTGAACTTCGAGTTGCCGCCGTCGATGATGATGTCGCCGGCCTCGAGCACCTCGGCGAGCTGGGTGATGGTGTCCTCGGTGATCTTGCCGGACGGAACCATGGTCCAGACGACCCGCGGTGCGGCCAGTTTCTCCGCCAGCTCGGCCAGACTGGCAGCGTCGCTTACTTCCAGGTTCTGGTCGAATCCGACGACTTCGTGCCCTGCTGCACGCAGTCGTTCCCGCATGTTGCCACCCATGCGGCCGAGACCGATGAGGCCGAGTTGCATGGTGATCTCCCTAGATGAGCGATTGGTTCAAGCTCAGTATCAGCGAGTCACCCGGATCGGCATGATCAGATAGCGGTAACCCGGGATGATTTCGCCGGTTTCGCCAGCGGGAGAGATCACAGCCGGTTTGAACGCGTCGACGAACGACAACATCGCGGTCGGCGCCCCCAGGTTCTGAAGACCGTCGATCAGATATTGCGGATTGAAACCGATCGTCAGCGCCTCACCGGTGAACTGCGCCTCCATCGCCTCGCTGGCGCGCGCCTCCTCGGTGCCGCCGGCCTCGACCACCAGACCGTCCTCGCTGAAGCTCAGGAGCACCGGAGTCTGCCGCTCGGCGACCAGCGCCACCCGGCGAACCACCTCGACCAGGGCGGCCACACCGACCCGGGCCTCGGCGTTGTGGGAGGCCGGGAAGAGCGAACGCACCGGCGGGTAGTTGGCACCGTCGAGCAGGCGGCTCGTGGTGCGACGGGCGCCACCGGCAAAACCGATCATGCCCTCACCGGCGCTGCCATGGGCCAGTGCCAGCGTGACGGCGCCACCGGTCGGGCCGAGGGCCTTCGCGGTGTCGTTCAGCGTCTTGGCCGGCACCAGCGCGTTGTGGCTGATCTCCGGATCGTCGGGGGCCCACTCGATCTCGCGCATGGCAAGCCTGTACCGGTCGGTCGCCAGCAGCGCCATGGTCGAACCGTTCAGCTCCAGCCGCACACCGGTCATCATCGGCAGGGTCTCGTCCCGACCTGCGGCGATCGCGACCTGAGAAACGGCCGAGGCGAAAACAGCGGCGTCGACGGTGCCCGCGCTCGACGGCATTTCCGGCAGGGTCGGGTAGTCCTCCACCGGCATGGTCGGCAGGGTGAACCGGGCGCTGCCGCACACCAGCTCGAGATGCGCGCCGACTGCGGCGATGTCCACCGGCTTGCCCGGCAGGGCCTTGGTGATCTCGGCGAGCAGGCGGCCGGAGACCAGAGCGGCCCCCTCCGCGTCCGCTTGAACCTCGACGGTCACCTGGCTGGAGACCTCGTAGTCGAAGCCTGACACCTGCAGCCGACCGTCGGCGACCCGCAGCAGGACGCCGGCAAGCACCGGCACCGAGGGCCGGCTGGGCAGGCTCTTGGCTGTCCAGGCCACGGCGTCGGCGAGTGCGTCTCGCTCCACCCGGAACTTCATGCTTCCTCCGCGATGCGTCCTCATACAGGGGGCTTGGACCCCACTGAACTCTATGGCTCCGGCGGTATCCCTGTGTGCCCGACCCCGGTGCCGTGCAGTCGAGCCCGAGGCGCGGCGAGCCGGAACCGGCCCATCCACACCTTCCACAACGCTGATGATTGGTTTTTGTTTTCTTAGAAGAGATAACTAGTCGTCTTCATAGGTCCTGTGCATACTGTGGAAAACTTGAGTTTGCGCTGGTCAGCAAGTTATCCACCGGTGATTTGCCTGTGGGTAACCGGGGTATAAACCCGGGTCTGTATCCACAGTCTCGGAGTTTTCGAGAGTTGTCCACCGTCGTCCACAGGCTATCCACCGGATATCCACTGGTTTTATCCCCTGCGCTGTGGATGACGCAGGGACGCTACCGAGTCGTCGTCCACAGAACCTTCAACAGGTAATCCACAGCCGTCCACAGCCTGTGAGGTCAAAAACTACTGTGTGTGTCTGTCCACATCGATTTCCACAGGAGTTATCCACTTCTGTGGGTATGACTGTCGGGAGTTGTCCACCGTCTGGGGAGACAGCCTGTGGACGCCTGTGGATAGCTGTGGATAACGTTGGCACGAAACCGACCCGTTCCGGCGTTGACAACTTTCACTTCAGCGCCCTAGCAAGTAGGCAGCGACCTACTTCAATATCCCCAGGTTCGCTAAAGGATCTGGGCATAACTTGTGGACAACCCGGTGTAGAACCGGTGGACAACTCACCGACCGCGAAGAAGTCGCAGCTCAAGGCACGTCGCACACCGTGTCCGACCCTGTGGGTAAGTGCCTTTCCACCTGTCGAACCATGCACAGCCGTCCCTGCGTGCCGATCCCGTTGTGCACAACCCCGCGGGTGGCCGAGCCGGACGAGCCGGCCCACCCCCTTGACAGAGATCAATCGGGTACGGGCAGAGCCCGCTTAGAGGTTCGAGGCGAGCAGTGTGGGGGACGTGAGGGCGGCCCGGCCGGTGAGGGGGCAGCACAGCCCGGCGGGTGGGTGAGGGCGTGCCCCGACAGCGAGCCGGGCATGACGAGGCGCCGGCCGTCCGGTGCGGTTGAGCGCTGGTACGCCGTACCCCTCAGGTGTTCTGTTTGATCCGGTTGGTGAGCTCGGCGATCTGGTTGTAGAGCGATCGGCGCTCGGCCATGTGCTGGCGGATCTTGCGGTCGGCGTGCATGACCGTGGTGTGGTCGCGGCCGCCGAAGGCCTGTCCGATCCGGGGCAGGGAGAGGTCGGTCAGTTCGCGGCAGAGGTACATGGCGACCTGACGGGCGTTGACCAGGACCCGGCTGCGGGAGTGGCCGCGCAGGTCCTCCAGGGAGACGCCGAAGTAGTCGGCGGTCGACACCATGATCTGGTCGGCGGTGATCTCCGGGCCGGCGCCGTCCGGCATGAAGTCGCGAAGCACCTCCTCGGCCAGCGAGAGCTGTACCGGGGAGCGGGTGAGGCTGGCGAAGGCCGTCACCCTGATGAGGGCGCCCTCGAGCTCGCGGATCGAGTTGGAGACCCGGGACGCGATGAACTCCAGCACGTCGTCCGGCGCGTACATCCGCTCCTGGGCGGCCTTCTTCTGAAGGATCGCGATACGCGTCTCGAGGTCGGGCGGCTGGATGTCGGCGAGCAGACCCCACTCGAAGCGGGTGCGCATCCGGTCCTCGAGCGTGGCCAGCTGGCGCGGCGAGCGGTCCGAGCTGATCACGATCTGCTTGTTGGCGTTGTGGAGCGTGTTGAAGGTGTGGAAGAACTCCTCCTGCGTACGCTCGCGGTTCTCCAGGAACTGGATGTCGTCGATCAGCAGGATGTCGACGTCGCGGTAGCGGCGCTGGAACGCCTGGGTCTTGTCGTCCCGCAGGCTGTTGATGAAGTCGTTGGTGAACTCCTCGGTCGACACGTAGCGGACCGAGCGCGCGTGTCCCAAGGTGGTGGCGTAATGCCCGATCGCGTGCAGCAGGTGGGTCTTGCCCAGCCCGGAGCTGCCGTAGATGAAGAGCGGGTTGTACGCCTTCGCCGGTGACTCCGCGACCGCGACCGCCGCGGCGTGCGCGAACCGGTTGGACGAGCCGATGACGAACGTCTCGAACATGTACTTCGGGTTGAGCCGGTTGCCGTCCTGCCCACCGGGCCGCGGCGTGCTGCCCGGGCCGCGCAGATCGACCGGCGGCCGGCCGGGCCCGTTGTCACCGGCCCGCACCGGCATGTCGTCGCGGCGGTCCGGGCCCGGCATCGGCCGGTCGTTCTGCCGCAGCTGGGCGGCATCGGCCGCCATCCGATGCGCGACCGCGTCGTTGGGCTGTTCCTTCTCGGTCGCCGGCGAGGTCGGCGGCCGGTTCGCCGAGGGCGGCATCTGCGGCGGCATCTGCGGTGGCATCGGATCGGCGAAGAGCGCCTCCTGGCCGTCGCGTGCGGCCGGAACCCCGCGGGGGAACGGCGCCTGCGGTGCGGAGTGCTGTGCCGAACCGGTCGGATAGGGCTCGGGCGCGTGCTCGGCGGGCCCGAAGGCGGGCGGCTGGTAGGGCTGGGGATCGGGCATCCGCTGCGGAACCGGGTAGCCGGGCAGCTCCGGTTGAAAAGGACCGTTCTCGGCGTAGTGCCGCGGCTGCGGGTCCATCATCGGACCGGCGGCGGAATCGGCCGGAGTGCCGTAGACGGTGCCGGGCATGCCCGAGCCGTCCTCCGGAGGGCGGACCGTGACCGCCACCTGAATGGGCCGGCTCAACCGCCGGGTCAGTGCCTCGGTGATCGCCGGGCGCAGCCGGGATTCGATGATGTCCCGGGTGTAGGTGTCCGGAACGGACAGAAGAGCGGTGTCCTCCACTATCGCGCGGAGGCGGGTGAACTGTAGATAGGCGCGCTGCTGCCGTGACGCGATCTCGTCGGACAGTTCGTCCAACGTTTCGCGCCACAACTTGCCCAGGTCGACCTGATCGGCCACCGCCGCGCCACCCCCATCGCCACCGACCCCCGGTGGGCCTTGTCCGGCCTTTCGCCTGTGCCTGTCGGCGCCCGTGGCGGGCGACCGGCCGACGTCCCCCAACCCAGCACAGTTAACGTGCTGAACACGCACGGCGCCACCAGCTATCCACAGGTTATCCACAACCTGCGGTGGTGCCGGTGGCCGCTCCCGGCCGGATGGTCGGCAGATTTACCGGAGCCTGTCGTGGCGCGGGCGGTGAACAGGCTCACCGTGGCGAACGATCCACCTGCTTGTCCGGTTTTGGCCGTCGCTTTCGCGGGCTGCGAACGACCAGGATGAGACCAGCAACCGCGCACGCTAACAGCGGCGACAGGTCGACTACAACCGCCGTCCGGGCCATCCCCCGCACGCGGTCAGGAAAAGATTCACTTTGTGCACGGAAAGACCTGCTAGACGGTTGCCGCCCGCCCATGTCGGCGTGCCGACCAAGGATATGGTTGACCACCCCAGGGGGCCTGCGTAGGGTTGGGCGGTTGCTCCGCCGCGCTCTGCTAAAGTGGCGTCTTGCAGCCCATGATGCCCCCAGAGTCGTAGTACGAAGACGGAGTTTTGACGTGAGCAAGCGCACCTACCAGCCGAACAACCGCCGGCGTGCCAAGACCCACGGCTTCCGGCTGCGCATGCGCACCCGTGCCGGTCGCGCCATCCTGTCTGCCCGCCGGTCCAAGGGCCGCGGCCAGCTGTCGGCCTGAGCCGACCGCTAGTCGGGTCGGAATGTCCAGGTAGTCGTGCTGTCCGCGGCGCAACGATTGCGGCGTAGCGCGGACTTCGCCGCAGCGATCCGCGGCGGTCGCCGTGCCGGTCGCGGCACCCTGGTCGTTCACCTGCTTATCGACGAGCCGGTGTGTGCCTCCACGGCGCGCGCCGGCTTCGTCGTATCCAAAGCGGTGGGCAACGCGGTCGTCCGTAACCGGGTGCGCCGCCGGCTCCGGCATCTGGTCCGGCCACTGCTCAGCGACCTCCCCGCCGGTGCCTCCCTGGTTGTTCGGGCACTGCCGTCGGCGTCCACAGCGACGTACGCCACGTTGGCCACCGATCTGGAAGGCGCGCTCGCGGCCGCGCGCAGACCCCGGCGGCCACGATGAGCCTGGCCGCCCGCATCCTGACCGCAGCGGTCGTCGCGTACCGTCGATACTTGAGTCCGGTGCTGCCGGCTCGCTGTCGGTTCTACCCTTCGTGCAGCGCGTATGCGTTGGAGGCGCTGGCGCGTCACGGTGCGATCCGGGGTACGGGCCTGGCGATCTGGCGGCTCCTCCGATGCCATCCCTTCCACCCTGGCGGGTACGACCCGGTGCCTGACCCGATCCGTCACCCTCCTGCCGATGTGACTGGAGAATAGATTGAGTCTCGACCCGATCTACTACGCCATCTCGTGGATTCTTCTGCGCTGGCATTCCCTGTGGGATGCGATCGGCGTACCCGACGAACGCGTGATCGGCACCAACTGGGCCTGGATCCTGTCGATCTTCTTCCTGGTCGTGACGCTGCGGGTCATCCTCTTCCCGGTCTTCGTCAAGCAGATCAAGAGCCAGCGTGCGATGCAGGCGCTGCAGCCCAAGGTCAAGGCCCTCCAGGAGAAGCACAAGGGCGACCGGGAGACGCTCCAGAAAGAGATGATGGAGCTGTACCGGACGGAGAAGGCGAACCCGCTCATGGGTTGCCTTCCGATGTTCCTGCAGATCCCCGTCTTCTTCGGCCTCTTCCACGTGCTCCAGCACCTGGACCCGAACATCTCCGACGCCAACAAGCAGCTGTACGGCTGGCCGCTCGACCAGTTCAACAGCGCCGCCTACGCACACCTGTTCAATGCTCCGATCAGCGCCAAGTTCGGCTCGTCCGCTGCCGAACTCGCCGCCCTCGGCGCCGACGGTCTCACCGTCAAGATCCTGGCCGGCATCCTGGTCCTGGTCATGATGGCCACCACGTTCCTAACCCAGCGCCAGATGATCCTCAAGACCGGCTGGGCCGAGGACCCGCAGCAGCTCATGATCCAGCGGCTGATGCTCTACGGCATCCCGTTCTCGCTGCTGATCTCCGGCGCACTGTTCCCCATCGGTGTGGTCATCTACTGGGTCACCAACAACCTGTTCACCCTGGGCCAGCAGCAGTGGGTGCTCCGTAAGTTCCCGCCTCTGCAGATGGCCGGTGCGAAGGGCGCCGCCGCGGCCCGTCCCGCGCCCGGCACCAAGATCCCCGGTGGCAAGAACCCGGTTCAGCCGGCCCGTACCGGTGGTCTGTTCCGTCGCAAGGACACCCCGGAGCCGACGAGCCCGGTGGTCGACACCAAGGCGCTCGCACCCAAGCCCGGTGCCAAACCGGTGAATCCCAAGAAGGGCGCCCGGCCGGCGAACAAACCCAAGGGATGATCGCGGCTCAGGCCCCGGCAGTGGGGGCCTGAGCGCACCCCTTGGAACAGAGACCTCCCCGCGCCGCGCGCGGGAAACAGCGGACCGACTTCGGTCCGGCCCGAATGACAACGGAGATGAGACCGTGACCGACACCAGCACTCCCCCTTCCGCCGACTCGACAGCCGACGCCACCGCTGCCGAGCCGGCCGGCACCGAAGAGGCCAAGAAGTCGGAGAGCGTCGCCTCGGACAGCGACCTGTTCCGCCAGAGCGAGATCGCAGCGGACTACGTCGAGGGTCTGCTGGACATCCTCGACTACGACGGCGACATCGACGAACTCGTCTCCGCGGGCCGGCCCATGGTCGAGGTTGTCGGCGGCCGTCTCCAGCCGCTGGTCGGCCAGCGCGGCGCCACCCTCGAAGCCCTCCAAGAGCTCACCCGCCTGGCGATCTTCCGGGCCACCGGCTCCCCCAGCCGCCTGCTGCTGGACATCGGTGGCTACCGGGCCGCCCGGCGCAAGGAACTCGCCGCGGTCGCCCGCAACGCCGTCGAGAAGGTCAAGGAACACGGCGAACCGGTCCGCCTCGAAGCGATGTCGGCCTTCGAGCGCAAGTGCGTGCACGACGTGGTCAATGCGATCCCCGGCGTGCAGAGCGAGTCCGAGGGCGTCGAGCCCAACCGGCGCATCGTGGTGCGGGTGGCGGACTGATCGTGACCACCTCCCGCTTCGGCGCGGGTGACTCCGGCCCGGGCGTCGAAACGCCCGGGCCGCAGTCTTTCCCGGCGCCGGCAGTCGCTGCCGAAGTCTTCGGGGAGCGACTCGAACTCGCCGCCCACTACACGCAACTGCTCGCCACCGACGGCGTGGTTCGCGGCCTCATCGGCCCGCGGGAGGCGCCACGCCTGTGGGAGCGGCACCTGCTCAACTGCGGCGTCATGTCGCAGCTCATCGCGCCCGGTGCGTCGGTGGTCGACGTGGGGTCCGGCGCCGGGCTGCCCGGCCTGGTGCTGGCGATCGCCCGGCCGGATCTCGCGGTCACCCTCGTCGAGCCGCTCGCCCGTCGAACCGCGTTCCTCACCGAGGCCGTCGCCGATCTGAACCTCGGCAACGTGACCGTTCTGCGAGGCCGAGCCGAGGAGGTCATCGACGCTCTGCCCGGTGCGGATGTGGTCACTGCCAGGGCTGTGGCCGCGCTCGACAAGCTCGCCGGGTGGTGTTTGCCGCTCGCCGCCGTCGGTGGCCGCCTTCTGGCGATGAAGGGGTCGTCGGCCGCCGATGAGATCGCGGAACACGCGGCGGCGATCACCGCGCTAGGAGGTGGCGCGCCGGTCATTCATCTCTGCGGGACCGGGCTGATCGATCCGCCTACGACGGTGGTGGAGATCATGAAGGAACGGCACGTGGTTCCCTCACGGCAGCGGCCGGCTCGCTCCACCCAACGCGGTGATGGTGGACGGAAGCGGCCCCGCCGACCGTAGTGGCTCGTTCAGTTGGTCCCGGTTTCCGGTCTCTCGGCGTCGGGACCGCGTTGTCTTGGTCTTCTCCGGGTACGGCATCGTCAGCCGTCGGCGTCGGATGGTTGTCCACAGCGAGATCCCTTGGTGGTGGCGGGCTGTGGACAACCGCTTTCGGCGCGGCCGCCTGTGGTGGGATGACATCTGGTCGGGGCGGGGCGCTGAGGGGTCTCAACGCGCCGAGGGCGGCCGTTCAGGATCATTTGCGCACGCGGGGGTGCCGGGTGCAGCGTTGCGCGGTTGCGGCGCTTTTAGCGCCGTCTCGTGAGTTCATGGTGCGCGGTGCCGACGTCGTCCGTCGCGTCGTCGACTTGTTGTCGTGTCGGTTGTGTGCCGTGCTTTGGTGCGGCTTGGACTGGCATGGACGAGGACCGTCGTCGGTGCGTGTCCGTGATTGGCCTGTTCCCACGTTGTCGTTGACGGAGGGCCGGGGGACGACGCGCCCGTTCGAAGCGGTCCGGGCGGCGACCGGATCAGGCGAGACGGAAGGCCGCCGGCCCGCATCGGTGGCGGATGGTGCCCATGAGGCCGACGGTTCAGCTATTGGGGCAGACTTGGCGGAGTGCGAGGGTTGTGGGCTTCGGCCGTACACCCTTGGGGTTGATCTTTGGTCTTGAGTGGGACGGACGGGTGAAGGTGAGGCACGTGTGCCGAGGGTCATGGTGTTCGGGTCGTCGTTGAAAGACCATGGAGCAGCGTTGTGCTCGACTCATCGGAACTTAGGACCATGGCGACACATGCCCGACACCCGTAGGCTGGCCGGATGTCGATAGTGTGGACCGGATTTCCCCAGCCGGGCACACGTTCTGCCGGCCAACCCCTTCCTAGCCATCAGGGATGAAGCGGTGCATGAGTACGGTGTTTCACGTGAAACCGGGTCGCCTCTCGACAGGCCGTCGGGAGTGAGCGTGGGCGGGCTGCATGCGGGCGGACAGAATGTCCCGCAGCCTCGGGCGGCTAGCTATGGGCCTTCGCCGGCGTATGAATACGGGGCTCCGATGCCAGGCCAGGCGTCGGGCGATCCTCGTGGGCGAGCGACAGTGCCACCGACAAGCCAGGTATCGGCCACTCCTTCTTCTGGGGTGCCTGTTCAATCCACCGAGCATGTTTCACGTGAAACGCCGGTAGCGGATGAGGACGATCCGCCCTTAGCCATGGAAGCGTTGCGAGCTGTGCAGATCCTCAACCCGAGCGGCGAGATCATCATGCCGCGCCCAGACCACCCGCGGGTGATTTGCGTCGCCAACCAGAAGGGCGGCGTCGGGAAGACGACCACGACGGTCAACCTCGCTGTGGCGCTGGCCCTCCATGGCAACCGTGTGCTCGTGGTTGACCTCGACCCGCAGGGCAACGCTTCCACCGGTCTGAACGTCCCGCACCATGCCGGCGTACCCGATGTTTACGACTGCCTGATCGACAACGTGCCGCTGGCCGAAGTCGCGCAGCAGGTGGAGGGCATTCCGAATCTCTTCTGTGTGCCCGCAACCATCGACCTGGCCGGCGCCGAGATCGAACTCGTCTCGGTTGTGGCCCGCGAGTCGCGGCTTGCCCGGGCCATTGCAGGGCATCCGGAGAAATTCGACTACGTCTTCATCGACTGCCCGCCCTCGCTGGGCCTGTTGACGGTCAACGCCCTCTGCGCGGCGCAGGAGGTGCTGATTCCCATTCAGTGCGAGTACTACGCGCTGGAAGGTCTCAATCAGCTGATCAACAACATCAACCTGGTGCGTCAACACCTGAATCCCACGCTCGATGTCTCTACGATCTTGCTGACGATGTACGACCGGCGTACCCGTCTGGCAGATGCGGTGGAACAGGATGTGCGGAACCATTTCGGCACCAAGGTGCTGAACGCGGTGATCCCCCGGAACGTGCGGGTTTCAGAGGCTCCCAGCTACGGCCAGTCGGTGATGACCTACGATCCGGGATCACGAGGGGCTACTAGCTACTTCGAGGCAGCCTTGGAGATCGCGATGCGCGGGGTCAACACGGGAGGCACGGCATGAAGAACCGTCCGCGGGGTGGCTTGGGCCGTGGCCTGGGCGCGCTGATCCCCACAGCGCCTGCCGCCGAAGCGGCAGCTCCCGTAGAGGTGCTTCCCGAGCCCACCGTAGCGGAGCCGACCGCGGCACCCGCCGTCGTTCTATCGGCGCCGGCTGTGGTTCCTCCGGCTCCCGCTCCGGCCGCGCCGGTGGACGGTGATCTCGCGCCCGTGCCCGGAGCGCGTTTCGCCGAACTGCCGGTGTCCGCTATCGAGCCGAACGCCAAGCAGCCGCGGCACGTCTTTGATGAAGAAGCACTGGAAGAACTGAAGACCTCTATTCAGGAGGTCGGCTTTCTTCAGCCGATTGTGGTGCGTGAGCTCGGTGACAGCCGGTACGAGCTGGTCATGGGTGAGCGCCGGTGGCGGGCCGCGCAGGCGGTCGGCCGGGAAACGATCCCGGCCATCGTCCGAGACACGCCCGACGATGCGATGTTGCGTGATGCGCTGCTCGAGAACATCCACCGGGCCAATCTCAACCCGCTGGAAGAGGCCGCCGCATACCAGCAGCTGTTGGAAGAGTTCGGCGCCACGCATGAGGAGCTGGCGCGGCGGATCGGTCGTAGCCGGCCGCAGATCTCCAACACCATCCGGCTGATGAACCTGCCGGCACCGGTTCAGCGACGGGTGGCCGCCGGCATCCTCTCAGCTGGGCACGCACGGGCGCTGCTCGGCCTGGACGACCCTGAAGCCCAGGAGAAGCTGGCGAAGAAGATCGTTGCGGAAGGGCTCTCGGTGCGGGCCACCGAGGAGATCGTTCAGTTGGCGGCTTCGGAGGCACCGGCAAAAAAAGTGGCTCCTACTCGGCGGGCCAAGGTCCACGCGCCGGCGCTGAACGATCTTGCCGAGCGGTTGTCCGACCGGTTCGACACTCGGGTGAAGGTCGACATCGGCCGGAACAAGGGTCGGATAACGATCGAGTTCGCAACGGTCGATGACCTGGAGCGAATCGTTGGCATGATCGGTGTCGAGGAGGAGGGCGCTCCACGGGACGGTGCCGAGCCGGAGGGGTGACTCCATCCCGGTAGGCCGGTATGTCAGGGCGCGTGACCACTCACGCGCCCTCTTTGTTGGGCCGAATCCGGTTCTGTCAGACGGATTCTCCTGGGATTTCGGTGGGCCTGCCATCAGCTGGCTTTCGTTTTTCGAATGTCACTTAGATGCCATGTTGCTGGTTTTGTTCAGCATTAGAGCGGATGTGCGAATTGTGCTCATCTTCTATTTGGTCGGAAAAGTTCGGCCGCATCTACCGCGCGAAGTGGAGATCGATCCGCGGGCCCAGCCTTCGCTCTCCTCGTGCAGACTGTGCTGCTGAACACACTGGGTGGGTGAGCATGGTTTGGCTGAGAGAACCGCAATGCGGCAGCTGCCGCCACTTCATCCCCGCGCTGGAATCGCATGATCGTCAGACACCATCGTGTTCGGCGTTTCCCCACAGCGCCATCCCCGCGACATCCTCAGCGACAGGGCTGATCACCGGCAGCCGTACCCCGGCGATCACGGCATCCGCTGGGAATCAACCGGCGAGCCGCACCCGCGAACGTGTAGCCCATCCCAACCCGAGCGACGCTAGGCGGATCGATCAGCCATGCCCGTCGGTCGGCGCGATGCTGCCGGGCTGACAGGGGACCGTGCGACCTATCGCGTCCTAGCGCGCGGCCCATCGGTGAGCCGGCAGCTGCGGTGGATCGGCGTCCGGCATCCGGACATTGGGTTGGTTCGCCGTCTGGTCGTTAGGGCGCATTGGCATGGCTCGGGTTTCGGCAAGTGCGGCGCATCCGTGGCGAGTTCGTTCGTGCCCAGCGACGTTGTCTGCGGCGAGTGGCTACACCGGCTGCCCGGCTGGCTGGCGCCCCTACTCCATGAGACGCCCCAACGTGGTTGGCTCTCCCATGATCGAAGTGGGTTGCTCTCGGAGACGGTTGGTCCGTTGTCGAGCAGGCCTTGTTCTCGTGGCTGGTTCCTCGTTCCGGAGAGAGGGCTTCGCCGAGATCCGAGCGGGAGATGGAGAATTTGCTGGCTTGGCGATCCGCAGCCACCAGAGATGCCAAGGCAGTGTTGAAGAGAGCTTGTCGTCCGTGAACGACTGAGGCGCCCACCAGCCATGGCCGGGGCGGTATGAGTTCATTCTCTTCGAGGACTATCCCATATCCATATGTGAGGCAGTCGGGTTTCGTGGCGAGGCTGGGCCTCGAAGCTGTTGATGGACAACCAGCACCTGGTGGTGCACTCCCTCAGCTTCACCATGACGGTCTACCCCGACTTGTGTCCCGATTTTTGCGCCAGAAGTAGGCGATGAGTAGGGGACGTAGGTGGGGCCTTGATCGGTGCTCCTTGCTGCTGGGCCTCGGTTCGGTTCGTACGGGGGTTGCGGCGATCTGCCGTTCTGGTTTGGTTTCACGTGAAACTGAAGCGGTCGGCGGGCGGGGAGCCAGCGTTCTGTTGATGGAACACTGCGCGTCGCGTCCTTTCGCGTTGCCCGTCTGCGTCAGTGCCTTGGCCTGGGCTCGTTTCTGCACCCGCGCCACTTGCCCGTGTCGCGCGTTTACACCGGGCTCGCAGCTAGCGCCCGCGCCCTTCGCGCCCTGCCCATCCACGTTCCCCGCCTATCTACGCACCCGCTGCCCCGGGCTTTGTAGGCCCGCGCCCGCGCCTGCATCCGCGCCCCAGACCACGGGTCCGTGTCCGTGTCTGCGCTCCGTGCCCGCTTGTCGTGGCCGCTTCTTGTGCTTGTTCCTCGCGCCCGCCTCCGTCTGTCCCCTGTCCCCCACCGCCCCGCGCCAAGCAGCCCTGCGGCTCCGCGCCTGCATCTGGGTCTTCGCCCCGTACCTGTGCCCGTGGCTGTGCCCTTGCCCGTGGCTGTGGCCCGTTCCCACGCCCGCGGCGGTCTGCCTATCGTGCCCCGTGCTTGTGGGATGTCCGCGAATGCTGAGCAGCGCCTGCGCAGAGGGCAACGTAGTTGGCCGAAATCTCGACCAGCTACTCAACCTGCCCGCTGTGTTGACCAACCGAAGGCGGGCCTTTCGGGTGCGAATTAGAGCGACCGGCGATAGGCGTTACTTGAGTCGGCGGGTTGTCGGCCGGGTGTCCCAGCGGTAGAGGGTGCGGGCTCGTTGGATGAGTTGACGGAT